>JAHDFT010000149.1:7034-11036 GCA_020628015.1 Bacteroidota bacterium | reverse complement strand
GAAGCTGGAAACCAACCATTACTTCGGGTGGGATTGTCATGGATATAGAGCAAAATACGATTATTGCCGAAAATCTAGCCATGCCCCATTCCCCTCGACTCATCGAAGGACAATTGTATGTCTTGCTTTCGGCTAGTGGTCAGTTGGTCAGGATTGATGTACAGAGTGGGGAAGTGGAGGTGGTTTATGACTTTAAAACCTTTGTCAGAGGCTTGGCTTATTACAAGGGATTTTTATTTGTTGGGATGTCAAAAATCAGAAAAACAGCCTCTTTCTTTGGCAGTTTACCCATTGCAGCCAATGCCAAACAAGCAGGTGTAGCCGTCCTACACCTCAAAACGGCTGCCTTATGTGGATTTATTAAATACCACAATTCTGTAGATGAAATTTACGATGTTCGCATCTTACCCAATATCATTCGCCCTAATATTTTAACCCCTGAAAAAGAAATCCACAAACTAGGATTGAGTATTCCTGGGAAGTCGTATTGGGGACGGAAGAAAGAAGATAAAAAATAAATGCAGGGTTCATTTTAGTAGAATTCAGCATAATCTACTCAACATAATTATTCATTAAGTGATGGATTAGAAATAAAGTCGGCCAAAATATTCCGTTAATTATTTGGTCTAAGACAAGGCGCAAAAATAGCACATACATGGAATGTACGTAATATTTTTGCAACGCAGTATTAGGCAAAATAATAAGGAATATGGTCGAATTTATTTCTGTTCCATCACTAAACTTTTCACCTATGAAAAATAAGCAGTATTACGCCCAACTCAAGCGTTTCAAGAAATTGAGTGCCGATTTACAGTTTTTGATGCAAAATAAAATCTTTAATCAAAAACGTTTTCGACTGATTACAGAAATCAAAGCATTATTCCAGAGTCTTCGATTTTATTTTGCTCCAAGAAGACTAAAGCGCATTCTCGGACTTTGTGGTTTATTATTCGTCCTAGAAACAGGTACAGTAAATGCCCAAAATTTTAAATTTGAGGGAAGTGGGGAAATCAATCCTTACAATATGGATCTTTCTCCTATAATACCCGACTCTGCTGGTCTTGTTGTGCCAATAACCAGCTTTGCCGATATGGATGATGATGGAGATGTGGACATGATTAGTATCGCTTTTACATATGATTATGGCGAAGAACCTGAGATGTCCTTTTTTTTCCATGAAAATATTGGTACAACCTTACCAGACTTTAGTGCGGAGCCAGTAGCATTAAAGTTTAATGAGGATTATCCTGATTTATTGGCTTTTTACTTTGTGCCATGTGATATAGATGGTGATGGGGATTTAGACTTATTGAGTTTAGGACTAGAAAGCCTTGATAGTGGTAAAATGAGTTTAGTCTTTGTAGAAAATACAGGGACAAAAGATAATCCTATATTAGAAGAAATAAGTTTTGATTCATTTGAAAGACCAGAAGGTATACTATATCATGCTTATATGGATCTTAAGGATATAGATGATGATGGTGATTTGGATATTGTGAGTATTTTTAGTGAAGAAGGGACTTATGATGATATGATAGGGGTATTAGAAAATACAGGTACTGCTACAGAGCCTGCTTTTGCTAATGCTCCTATTCAATTAACCATACCAACAGGCAACTATATGGATGGCATAGTGCAAGCATTAGATATAGATGATGATGGTGATTTGGATTTGGTATATCATGACGCTGGTATTTTGGAAGTGGCTTATAATAATGGAGATATGACTTTTGGAGCCTTAACAGATGTGACAGCAGATTTAGGCTTACCAGAAGGATTCAATACCAATTATTCTGGTGAAATGAGCTTCTATGCTATATTTACCACTTTTACAGATTTAGATTTAGATGGTGATTTAGATGTACTCGCTCCTGGAGTTATTTCTGAGGGAGAGGAGTCAATACCAGGTATATTATTCCATGAAAACCTCAGTTTTGCCGTAGGCCAAGAAGAAGCTATCTTCCATTCAAAAGCCATCACCCTCTTTCCCAATCCTTGTGTCAATCAACTGCAAATCACCCTAGACCAAACCCTCCTAGAGGATTTATCCACAAAAGCAGGGATTTACGATGTACAGGGGAGATTAATCCAAGAGATTTGTATTGATCAAAACCATCAATCGGTTGATGTAAGTGATTTATCCGCAGGTTGGTACCAAATCCGTTTGTCCAATACCAATAGACAAATCACCCAATCATTCATCAAAAAATAACATACCACACACCGTATAACGTATAACGTAGGGACAAGGCACGCCTTGTCCTTACTTTTTTTGGATACACCCACCCTTGTCCCTATTTTTTATCCCACAAAATATCCTCAATATTTCATCCCAAGAAAAAAAAATAATAAATTAGTGTGATGTAAAGAATCAATCAAAAAAATCCCCTATGAAGAACAATCATTACAATTCCAGACTCAAACGTTTCAAAAAACTAAGTGCCGACCTGCAATTACTAATGCAAAATGGCATTTTCAACACCAAGCGTTTTTTACTCATCGCTGAAATTAAGACCCTATTTCAGAGCCTCCGCTTTTATTTTTCTGTAAGAAGATTAAAGCGTATTCTCGGACTTTGTGGTTTATTATTCGTGCTAGAAACAGGCACAGTAGAAGCGCAAATATTTCAATTTGCAGACGAAGCACAAATCAATCCATACAATATGGATTTCTCTACTAATGAGACGGATTCTACATTTGCCGTTCCCATATCCAGTTTTGTAGATATTGACAATGATGGTGATATGGATATTATTGCAGTTGATGCCTTTATCTATGAGAATGAACCTAGAATAGACTATTTCCTACATGAAAATATCGGTACAGCAGCTTTGCCAGATTTTGGTACTACTCCTGTAGAATTGAATATAACTAAAGACCATCCTGAGCTACTAGCGACCCGTTTTTCTCCTTGTGATATTGACGGAGATGGTGATCTAGATTTATTGAGTTATGGATTGGAATCATATACCGAAAACTATTCTTATGAATCCAGTTTAGTATTTGTAGAAAATACAGGAACAAAAGATGCCCCTATACTGGAAAAAGTAGAATTTGATCCATTTAATATTGAGAAGGGAATATTAAGCAACATCTTTATAGAGACTAAGGATTTGGACGAAGATGGTGATATAGATATTATTAGTATTTTCCCAACAGATAGTGTAGGAAGCTTTATTGGTATGTTGGAAAATACAGGAACAGCTACTGAAGCTTCCTTCGATAAATCACCTACACCATTAATCCCTCCAATAACGGAATATTTTAATGGAATTATACAAGCAATAGATGTTGATGATGATGGTGATTTAGATCTTGTGCATCATGATTATGGCTATTTAAATGTGGCTTATAATAATGGAGACATGACCTTTGAAGCTTTACAAAAAGATGTAGGTGCAAAATTAGGTGTACCAGAAGAATTCAATTATTCTTATTCGGGGGGGACTTTATTCTACTCCTTTTTTACCACTTTTGCGGATTTAGATGCAGATGGTGATTTAGATTTAATGGGTTTTGGTGCTTATTATGAGTATAGTAGTGGTGAGGAGGAAACATACACAGGAGGTATTTTATTCCTCGAAAACCTCAGCTATGCTTTAGGAGAAGAA
Organism: Bacteroidota bacterium; assembly: GCA_020628015.1. GTDB lineage: Bacteria > Bacteroidota > Bacteroidia > Chitinophagales > UBA2359 > JAHDFT01. The sequence continues at coordinate 7,425 of JAHDFT010000149.1, read as the reverse complement.
GAAGCTACAATCAGTCCGACAGCAATCACCCTCTTCCCGAATCCTTGCACCGATCAGCTCCAAATCACCCTAGAAGAAACCCTACTAGACGATTTATCAACAAGAGCAGGCATCTACGACATTCAAGGACGATTAGTACAAGAGGTCTACATCAATCAAAACCATCAATCGGTCGATGTAAGCGATTTATCCGCAGGTTGGTATCAAATTCGTTTGTCAACCACAAACGAATCCATCACCCAACCATTCATCAAAGAATAATACGTAGGGACAAGGCACGCCTTGTCCTCTTCAATTCATATATGACACGCCTTGTCCTCTTCAATTCATATATGACACGCCTTGTCCTCTTCAATTCATATATGGCACGCCTTGTCCTTGTGCAATTGTC
>JAHDFT010000149.1:5407-6934 GCA_020628015.1 Bacteroidota bacterium | reverse complement strand
CACGCCTTGTCCTCTTCAATTCATATATGGCACGCCTTGTCCTTGTGCAATTGTCCGTATGTATACAAACCGACACAAAAACGGCATTGATTTCCAAATCAATGCCGTTTTGCATTATAAAATAAAGTCCACAAAGCATCACAAAGTTAAGGTTCGTTAAAATAGAAGTACCTATAAAACGTTAAATAGACCATAGGAGTTTATATTAAAGAAAGATTGAGGGGGATTCATGTAATTGGGAAATCATTAAAATGAAACCCCACTTGCAACCAATCAACCATTTTAATCCCTATTAATAATATAAAATCTAATCAAACATTCAAACGCCAGTAAAAAAAGCATAACCAATATGAAATTCTTATCCCACTTATTCACAGGTGTCGTTGGAGGATTGGTCGCATTTGTACTGATCCAATACATTAACCCAAACCAACAAGAGAAAACCATTAAACCCACTTCGCTAAGCGAGCAGATGGAAGCCGTTGAAGGAGAACAAGGGATGGTTCGCTATGCCAATTACACCCCTGCGAACTATCAACAACAAATGACCACTAATGTCAATTTCACCTCCGCTGCCAGCAAAAGTCTACCAACCGTTGTACACATCAAATCCACAGCAACCGTCACCCGAAGAGCCTACAACCCATTCAGAGACTTTTTTGGAGACGACTTTTTCTTCGGAACACCCTATGGAGGAGGTACCCGTCAAGAAAAAGTATCAGGAAGTGGTTCGGGGGTGATTATTAGTAGTGATGGATACATCGTTACCAACAATCATGTCATCGACAATGCAGACGAAATTGAAGTCACTTTAAATGACAAACAAACCTATAAAGCCAAAATTGTAGGAACAGACCCTTCTACAGATATTGCTTTACTCAAAATAGAAGGCAAAGGATTTCCTTTCATCGAATTTGCCAATTCAGATAATGTGCAAGTAGGGGAGTGGGCAGTTGCCGTAGGTAATCCATTTAACCTTGCCTCCACAGTTACCGCAGGAATCATCAGTGCTAAAGGACGTAACATCAATATCCTCAAATCAAAATCCGCCATCGAATCATTTATACAAACCGATGCCGCAGTCAATCCAGGAAATAGTGGAGGAGCTTTGGTGAATATGACTGGCCAATTGATTGGTATTAATACCGCTATTGCAACACCTACAGGAACCTATGCAGGTTATGCCTTCGCAGTACCAAGTAATATGGTACGTAAAATTATTGATGATTTGAAAAAATATGGAATTGCACAAAGAGGTTATTTAGGTATTGGCATGTTGAGTTTAGATCAAGATATTGCCAAAAAATTAGGCATTAACAAAACGAAAGGCGTTTATGTCAAAGAGATTGCAAGCGGTACAGCAGCAGAGAATGGAGGAATTAAGGAAGGAGACATTATCACGGAAATCAACAATACTAGCATTACTTCTACTAGTGAATTAAATGCAGAATTAGGCAAATTCCGCCCTGGTGATAAGGTCAATGTGAAAGTAGATCGAAATGGAAGAATGGTCAATATTCCTGTTAC
>JAHDFT010000149.1:0-5307 GCA_020628015.1 Bacteroidota bacterium | reverse complement strand
TTTACACATTAGTTAGTAGGGACAAGGCATGCCTTGTCCCAATTAAAATCAGGAGCCTTAAAAAGCTATACCGACATTAGAGAAGGATTCGTGATTACGAAAGTCAATAAACGACCAGTCAACTCAATCAAAGAAATGGATTACATCATTCAGAATAGTGATTATGTCATTATTGAAGGAAGGTACCCAGGTAGGTCGGATGTGTATTCTTATTCGTTTACACATTAAATTTTGATAAAGCTTCTTGAATTTTTTGCAAAAAAGGTAAACAGGAGGCAGTCAAGGATGAAACAAACAAAAGCCAGACCTTATAAGTCTGGCTTTTGTTTGTTACTGTTACTTATTGATAGAAGATTTATTTCTTCGACAACGTTCACTACAATACTTCACCTCCTCCCAGCATTTCGCCCACTTCTTACGCCAATTGAAGGGACGCTGACAGACTACACAGATTTTAGATGGGAGATGTTGCTTTTTCATATGCTATTATTTTGATGGACAGGTATTACACTCTCAAAACAGACATACCACCATCAGCACCAATGACCTGACCCGAAATCCAGCCACTTTTATCCGATAATAAAAATAGAGCCAAATCAGCAATCTCTTCAGCCGTACCAATCCGTTTCAAAGGATGCCTTTTAGCAGAAGCTTCTCGACGCTCAGGGCTAGATAATAAACTGGCTGCTAATGGAGTATCTGTTAGTGATGGAGCAATAGCATTAACCCGTATCTTAGGAGCTAACTCAGCAGCCAATGATTTGGTCAATCCTTCTACAGCTCCTTTTGCAGCAGCAATAGATGCATGAAAAGGCATACCTTGGGCTACAGCTACTGTACTGAATAGGACAATACTAGAACTATCAGCCTTCTTTAAGTTGCGCCAACAGGCTTGTAACACTTTAACCGCCCCAATAACATTAATCTCATAATCTTCTCGAAACAAATTCGGTTTTAAGGAACGAAAAGGTTTCAAACGAATACTACCTGGGCAATAAGCCACACCATGTAATTGATCTGGTAAGCCAGGTAAAGACAATTCATCAGCGGTGACATCACCTGCTAAATAATGAAGATTTGGAGAGTCAATAGTAGGAGCTGTCCTAGAAACTACCCATACTTGATGCCCTTCGGTCAATAGGTGCTGGCTGATTGCCAAACCAATACCTGAACTTCCACCAACAACTAAATAATTTTTCATATGCAAGATTAAAAGAATGTCAAATTGGTTTTTATTACTAACAAGCAAAGAATAAATTGGGCATCTTTGTTAGGTTAATTTGTAGCTAGACAAGGCAAAAAAACGTAGTCGATGCGAGCATCGGCGAGGAGCCTTTTAACGAAGTGTAACGGCAAATTAAACAACAAGATATTAGTTTATTTTTTAGCTGTTACTTAATCAAAATACAATTTATTTTTTTACTGTTCCTAAACAGGAAAGGGATAAAAATGTTTAATAAAGAGGGATAAAGAACCTAAATGTATATGGTCAATAAAACTACTATAAGTCACAATTACAGCAAGTAGAAAAATATTTTAAAAAAAACTAGAATAAATCCTAAATAATTTTTATATTAGGCTCGCCAATCGGTAAACAACCAGCCATCTTTAATTTTTATTTGATCTTTTAGACCTTATTATTGCTTTTATTTTATTGATTATTTAGTTAATTACTTAATTTTTAGGCATATCATTTTACTTTTATCTTTGCTTCAATTAAATATAAATAGGTAAAACACAGCCCTAAACCAATTCCTGTAAACAATGCAATAACTGACTTGTTAATTGTGTTGTTTTGCAAGTAGGAGTGGCTAATATGTTCATATTCAAGTTAATAGATTAAATAGATAAGCTCCAAAATCAGTAAGTAAATCAATACATAAGATTTAGATCATAATAGATAAACAACAAAACAAGGAATAGCATATTCCTGAATCCCAATTTTACTTAATTAATTAACCAAACTCATTTTCACACCCGAAAACTATACTAGCAAAACTTATGAAAAATAGTAAACTTGTTCAATTACTACTTACACTTAATACCAACGAATGGAAACAACTCAATCGCTATTTACAGTCTCCCATTGTAAACGAAAATAAGGATGTAGAAAGGTTTTGTAAATATTTACATCGTTATATAGCGAAAGGACAATTAACGAAGTTGTCTAAAGAGAGTGTATTTAAATATCTATATAAGCAAAGTGCTTATGACGACAGTTATATGCGCCAACTAATGTTCAATTCACTCAAAACAGTTGAAGAATTCTTGGTTTTCATGGAGTGTAAGAAAGATCACTTAAGCAAGAAAGTTAAACTGGCAGAAATTTATTTAGATCGAAATTTAGAGAAACATTGTAGAGGGGTAATCAGAAGTATACAAAAAGATAAACCAGTGAAAACGCTAAATCAGGTGAATCCAATTCAACAATATGCTATATTAGCTGAAGTGCAGCAATGTTTGGAAGAAACTAGTAAGCCAAATATGGCACAAACTTATTTACAAGATCAACTTATTTATCAAGAAACGGCTTTTCTGATCAAACAAATGCAAATTTGGGCTGATTTATTAGTCAAGCAAAATTTGATTTTCTCAGAAGAGGATGCGCTCAAAGTTCAACTTTTACTAGATTATGTAGAGTTAGGAAAATACATCAATAATCCTACAATTGAATTATATTACTATGCCTTACGGTGCTTTATGAATATTGAAAAAGGTAGAAGCTTTTTTCGTTTAAAAGCAGCATTATATAAACATAAAACAAAGTTATCTATAAAAAACAGACAACTCTTGCACGAACTTGGCAGGAGTTTCTGTGTTATGGAAATAGAACAAGCAGGAAATCAGTATTATTTAGGAGAATTGTTCGAGTTGTATCAGCTAGCATTACAAGAGCAATTATTATTGGAGAATGGATATTTAGATATTTGGACCTATACAAATATTACCACAATAGGTTTGAAACTAAATGCTTATGATTGGGTGGCTACTTTCTTGAAAGATTATACAAAACAACTTAAAGAAACCTACAGCCAAGCAGTATATACCTATAATTATGCTAAATTGTTATTCAGTCAGGAAGCATTTGAAGAAGTAATGGAACTGCTTAACCAAGAATATATCAAAGATATGTTGATGAATATTAGTGGGAAGTCTATGTTAATGAAAGCCTATTATGAACAACAAGAAACAGACATACTCTATGTACTGTTGGAAAGTTTCAAAGCTTATTTGATTAAACAAAAAATAATAGGTAGATATACCTCAAATGATTTAAAAGAAAAAAGCCTTTCCACCAGTCGATTCATCAAATTAAATGTATATAAAGCAACATTGCCAACAACATTTGCTGAAGTAATTGTATAATTTACTAGTAAAAGAGGTAATTGATATGTTGTTTTATTATAAATTGCTGCATTTTTTGTCTTATTAATGAGTCATTATGAATGGAAAAAAAATCTGCACATTTTCTTTACATAAACTTTTTCCTTTTTTATGATATAATACCTAATTTTATTGCAAATATTGATGAGTTGAATGCTAGAAATAAACTAATAGGTGATAGATTGAATATAAATTCATCTTGCTTGAAAAATTTAGGGCTAAATAATAAGTAAATAACAAGCAAAAAATAAATTAGACCTATTTGTTCAGTTAATTTGTAGCTAGACGAGGTTTTTAATGAAGTATAGCGGCAAGTTAAACAATAAGATGTCGGTTTATTTTTTAGCTGTTATTAAGTAACGAGTAATAAATTTTTCTAACCAAAATGAGAACGGTATTTTTGACTGTGACTAAACAAGACTTTATTAAAATGGTATAGCTCTTAAATACATTCTGGTTTATTTTTTACAATTACTTTAGGAATAATAATGAAATAAATGTATATTCTAATGTGTCATTATTCCTAATAATCGTGAGCATTCTTAAATTAAATTGAGGTAATCCATGAGTAAGATTTTAATAGCATACGATCCTCGTGATGAAAGGCATAAGGAGGCTCTTGTAGAACATCTGGGGATTTTACAAGAGGAAGGATTAGTTGAAGAATGGAATGAATTGAAGGTTGTTGGATCGGATGATGAAGCATTCAATCATTATGCAAGCTGGGCAAAGTTGATCCTATTTATCGTAAGTGATCACTTTTCGCAAAATTCGGATTGTGATTATATCCGACAACTGGCATTAGATGCAAAAGGAGATAAAAAAGAGGAAATTATCTACATTATGGTAGATCCATTGATCTATGATGATGAAAATACACTTGTTTTACCAGATAATAACTTCCCAATTACCAATACAAAACGTTGGGGTTCAGAGTCTAAGGCTTGGTTATATGTCGCAGAAAACTTAAAATCTCGCCTACATAGAAGTAAAATCGAATGGGCAAGAATTTTAACTTATATTTTTTATGGAGTACTTGCTTTAGTTTGTTTATTGATTTTCTGGGTAGGTTTCAGATGGTTTACAGGACAGCCAGGTATAGAGAAAATAGATTACTACATCTCTAACCAAGAAGGCTATAACGAGGCAAACTGCCCCTCCGCCATCGAATTAACAGCAAGTGTTAAACTGAAAAGCCGAACAAAACCAATCAATTACTTAGATGTAATTGTACTTGAAAAAGGAGGTAAGCAACCTATACAAAATATGCGAATGTATGAGAATAAAAAGAGTAGCTTTTTTGGCACTTCCAAAAATCAAACATTCACTTATTATATTCCTATTGATACCATTCTACAACAGGCAACATCATCTAGAGTGACCAATTTCGATTTTGTAATAGAAGCAGGATATGATAAGTATCCAGATAAAAAGCGATATTCTGATCGAAAGGAGTTTGTACTTAATTGTGATAACATTATTGCGCCAGAGTATCCTCAACATGATACCTTGATACATAAAATTCCTAGGAAAATAATGTATTACAATAGAGCCAATAAATTCGGAAAAAAATACAGAGGTGCTAATGATGTTGTGTTACTACAATGGTCGCCTTGGGTGAATTCTACAGACTCATTCAATTATAAATTACAAATAAGAAGTAATTGTGGTATTTCTGAGATTCGGACTATTCCTAGTACTCAAAATAAAGAAGAGTATGTGTTCCATTGCCCTGAAAAAAGAGAGGATTTAGAATGGAGAGTGTGGACTGTAGATTATACAGGTGAAGAAGGACCAATGGATGGACCTAAATCTCGATGGAATAAAGTAACTTACTTATTAGAACTTCCTAAGTAGTAAGTAAAGCAACTAAGTAGTAAGTCAAGTAAATAGTGACTAGTAGATTTAGTAGGCTTTTTTTGT
>JAHDFT010000148.1:9052-11083 GCA_020628015.1 Bacteroidota bacterium | reverse complement strand
TTATTTATTCTTTTATTTGTTGATTGGACTTGAGAAAGGGAATAGCAGTTATTTCCATCATAACTGTGTATAGTCGAATAATATGTGTTAAATCGCCTAATACTAGTTTCAGTAATTATTTATAAAATACTATCATGGATACCCTAGTAGTAAGTCAAGTAAATAGTGCCTGATTACTTATTAGTTCTGGTCAATAAATCATGTTTTATGATTTACTTATTGACCAAAATATATTCTTTTAGTGATATGGGAATTGTAATGGTAAATGTATGTCTTTGCTGAGATCAAATATTTTATGGGCTACTAATAAAATGAGTGTCAATGGTAAGGCATTTGTAACTGAACAGCCGAATTTGCAAATTGTTATGTGCAAACTAAACACATATCAATTATACTTCTTCAAAATGTATCCTTATTATTTTCTCATTATATGTAGCTGACTTTTGTCAAAACTTAAATTGCTATAATTAAATAATGAGTGGTGCGTTAGTGTATCATTTTATACATCAATAAGGCTTATAGACAAATATCTATATTAATAGTTTGTAGGCAATGACATTTAAATAGAGTGGTGCGATAGTTCAAAATATTTTGGAAATATAAAAATCTAATTATCAGCTATATTATATAGCTTGCTATTTTTAAGATATAAAGTAATATTTTTATTTACGGGAATGGGAGGGGTTATGTTGCATTATTTATAAGGTAAATTTGAATTTTAAAAAAAATACTTATAAATGTCCTATCTACAAAAAAATACCTACAATATGATTAAAGTCAAAAAACATACCATATATTTTAATAATGGATTAAAAAAATTAAGGCTTATATAAAGTCACAGCAATTAATCCGTCATTAGAAAGATTAATCATTGCAAAATATATAAGCCCTAGAACTGGGATACAATAGTTAAACTCTTGTATCCCAGTCATTTTTGTAATAATTTAATAATTACATACTCACATTTCTTCCATTCATCCAGTTTTGTAAGAAAGTCATTCCCATTGATGCTACATCGTCCATAATATCTCCATCATTATCTGCATCTAGTAATTGTCCAATCATACCCATATTTCTAGGGTCAGTTCTTTGTACATCTCTAGAACTTTGCTGCAAATAACCTGATAAATCATCTGCACTCATTCTATTACTAGCCAACTGCTTACCTAACATACCTAAAATAATAGGTGCAGCTGTTTTCATCATTCTATTTACAGATTCTGGTTGTAATCCTGTATTCTTACTAATGAAATCGGTCACAGCACTCATTTGCCCACCGAAAACATGTCCTAAAATACCACCTCCATCTTGTACATTTGGCTTGCTAATAGCCCCTGTCAAATTCTCTAAAATACTACCGCTATGATCTCTTTGTAAAGCATTGTGCAAAGATTCGGCACCCTGTGATTGACTCGCATTCCCTGCTAAGGCTTTAACAATGATCGGTAAAAATTGGCTCATTGCCAGTTTTGCTTGTTGATTCTCTATACCTAATTGGCTACCAAGCATGTCTACTGCTGAACCGCTAAATTGATGCATTAAAACATCTAAGAAATTGTTGTCCATGTTTTGATTTTATTTTTTATCAAAAAAGTCAATGTAATTTGTAACTACTAATCATAGTCACTAGCATAATGCTATTGCTGTTAACATCTACATTTATGACCTTTTATTGTAGTCAAGTCACAATGTAAAAAAATCTATATTTTTCTTTGTATTATCTGGTTAATAAGACATTACCTTGTTGATGACTTATACTTCCATCTTCAAAAACAACTTGAATATGGTATACATAAGTCCCGATAGGTAAAGGCCAGCCGTCTTTTAAGCCATTCCAATGTACTCTTCCACTATCCTTGTGTTTGGCAAAAATTTGCTCGCCCCAACGATTGTAAACCCACATCGACATTTGTTGAATATTATGTCCGATAATTGTAAAATCGTCATTAATACCATCTCGATTGGGTGAAAAAGCTGTTGGAATTTGATATTCATTGGGATAAATCAAACGCACATTGATCCAATCTTCTA
>JAHDFT010000148.1:5599-8952 GCA_020628015.1 Bacteroidota bacterium | reverse complement strand
GTTGGAATTTGATATTCATTGGGATAAATCAAACGCACATTGATCCAATCTTCTACAATACAGCCTTGCTCATCTACCACAAGCACTTGATAATTACTTTCTTTTGTCGGTGTAATTGGCAGGTCGATTGCTTGATTATCCTCATCTAACCAATGATATACTACTGGCAAGTCCAACAAAGAATGCGCCAAGACATTGAAATTGATTGTGTTACCAGCATTTATTGCCGTATCATTAGGGGTAATGATCCATTCCACAGCACTAATTTTAATGGATTGCCATAAAGTATCTGAACAATAATCATTGAACACCGCCAATCCTATTCTATACTGCCCTGCCTCTTGAAAACTAGTAGTAAACTGCTGTTGTTCATGATTTTCAAAAATTTCTCCTTGATTATTTTGAAGGAGCCAATGATATTGATTATCGGCTCTATTTACCCCCTCATAAGTAAAGGTCATATCTTCGGCTGTACAAGGCTCTCCCACAATCTTAAAATTGGCTTGGACTTGTGGATGAATGGTAATGCTATGACTGCTTTCATGTGGGCAGCCTAGTTCATCTATATATAGATAGTGAATTTGATGACTTCCTAGAGAAAATTGAGCAGGATTAAAACGGGAATATTCGTTTCCTTCAATGGTAAAAATCCCTCCTTCTGGTAGACAGTTCAATGATAAAATAGCCGCATCTTGACAAATATTTGTCGGCATATTCTCCCATTCTAGTACAACTTCTGTACATCGTAGCGGCTCAGTTTGACATTCAATTGTTTGCCAATTACTAGATGCACATAAAGGGTGATCACTAATGGCTTGTATGTGAAATTGCACTAGAGAATCAGGTGGCAAATTGTTTAATGTGTATTCATTTTCATTAATGATAATGGTATCTTCTATTGCATCATTGAGGATTAGGCGATAATGATTCGCTCCCTCGATAGCCTCCCAAGCAATGGATAAATGAGCATCACTTGCTGTCTGGCAATAAGGAGCTATAGTTTCCAATGCCCCTTCAATGGTAAATTCTAGTCTATCTGTACAACCTGTTCCGTCTTTGATTTGGACTTGGTAAGTTCCTACAGCTAAACCACTCATCACACTATCGTTTTCTGTAGCGATATTCCCCCAATTATAAGCATAAGGAGGATGCCCACCTTGAACACTTACGGTAGCTTCAGCTTCTGCCAAATGACAAGTCGTTGATGTAGTATTAACTAGCATGACTTCCAGTTCTTGTGATGCATCAATCGTGATTGTTTTCTGAATACTGCAATCATGCTCATCTTTGATGGTAATGGTATAATTACCTGCGGCAAGATCATTTTGTTGAATGACGTTTTGACGCAGTTCATTTCCTTGTTCAGCTTCCCAAATGATGGTATAAGCCTCATTGATGATACTGTTTGGGTCAAGGATATGAACACTGCCATTCGCTGCTCCACAAGTGGTTGGTTGGCTTGTAAATGTTAAATCATTCAATACATTGGTGGCTGGCATTAGTGTTATGTCCATTGTTTTTTCACACTTCCCATCTGTAATCTGTATAGAATAAGTGCCTGCTTTCAAATTATCCCAAGCTAAAAAACCATCCCCTAAAAATCCTTCTGCTAATATTGTTTCATCAGCATCTGACCATATGTATCGCCAATCTGTGCTTGTAAATCCTTCAATCTCTAATTGAATGCTGCCATTTGCTGCTCCGCAGGTAGGTTGATTGATGATTGGGGTGATTACAAATGCCATATCTATGGCTGATAGGGAAAATCTTTTGGATGCTTCACAGCCTAAAGCATCCTGAATGATTAAGGTATAATCTCCTGTTGCTAAATTACTAATGTCTGCACTATAGCCAATCTCTGCACCTGTTGCATCTTGCCACAAGTAATTGAAAGGAGCTTGCCCACCAGTTATTGTAATGTCTCCTAGCATTCCATTTGCTTCATTTTCACAAGGATTTTCAATAATACTAGCAAGCTCAATTTGTGGTTTTTCTATGGCTTCTACAGTTATTGAACGTTCTACAATACAATCATTTTGATCGCTAATTAAAAGTGTATAGACATCCGCTTTTAATTGATCAATAGAAGGATTTGTACTAATAATATTTCCTTGACTGTCTTTCCATTCAAAAAAGAAAGGCGGTGTTCCTGCTTCGATAAGTACTTGGTGAATCTGCCCATTAGCCGCTCCACAAGTGCTTGGAATGGTTTCAAAATCGGCAATAATCGGAGCAATGGCTTGTTCAATCTCAAATGTTTGCTCTACTTGACAATTATTCGCATCACTAACTTGAAAAGTATAGCTACCAGCAGCCAAATTGTTCAATTCAAGTGTAGTAGCCATGCGGTTTCCTTGTTCATCTAACCATTCATATAAATAAGGAGCTGTTCCACCACTAATGTCAATCTCAGTAATTTCTGCATTATTATTTTGACAGGAGGCAATGCTGGTTGTTCCACCTATAATTTGTAATGGAATCGGTTCTTTTAAGTCAAAGATTTTCCTAGTAGCACAGTTGTTTTGATCGTTAATCTCTAAGGTATAACTGCCTGCTGAGAGGTCTTCTGCATTCGCTGTTGTGGATACCATATTACCATCTCGATCCATCCAAGTGTATATATAAGGCGGCAGGCCACCAACCACATTTAGTTCAGTAATGCTTCCTAAATTGCCACAAGCAGGATGATTGATTTTTTCACTATTAATAACTGGTGCATCTGTCGCAAAAATTTCAAATGCTTTTTGGGCGGTGCAATTATTTTGATCGCTAATATGCAAAGTATAAATCCCTGATAATAAGCCAAATAAGGTTTCTAAATTGGCTATCACTTGTTGATTTTCATCTACCCATTCAAAAGTATAGGGAGGAGAACCGCCTTCAATCTGAATATTTGTAATCGCTCCATCACTTTCGCCACAATTGGGCTTTTGAATGGTGCCATCTGTAATTTGAGGTAAATCAGCAGTAGCCAGTTCAAAGGTTTTAGTGGCTGTACAAGCATTGGCATCGGCAATATTTAGGGTATAACTGCCTGTGGAAAGATTTTCTAATGTTTCCTGATTACTCAGAATGCTATCTGATGCATCTAACCACTCATAATTATAAGGTTCAGCTCCATTTTCAATGATCACATTGATAATTTGCCCATTAGCTGCTGCACAAGTAGGCATGGTCAAATCGGCTGTTTGTATATTGGGGGCTTGTGCGGCATCAATCGTAAAACTTTGAATGCTGCTACAATTTTCTTGATCGTTTATTTTGACTTGGTAAACACCTGCTGGCACGTCAACTAAAGTGGAATCAAGCCCTATAAAAGCTCCATTTTCATCTGTCCACTCGTAGGCATAAGG
>JAHDFT010000148.1:0-5499 GCA_020628015.1 Bacteroidota bacterium | reverse complement strand
GCTTCCGCCATCTATCACCACTCGAATGCTGCCATCTGCCAAACCGCATTTGGGTTCTTTGACATTGCTTCCTAGTAATTGTGGGGTATTATTGCTACCTGGAACGGTAAAACTTTCGCTAAAGGTACATTGATTGGCATCGGTAATGACTAATCGGTAGGTTCCTGCTGGTAAATCTCCTAATTCTTGTGTATTAGCTAAAGGAGTCGTCGTATTGGCCAATTCATCAAACCATTCAAATTGGAAAGGTGGGCTTCCTCCATTGATGTCAATATCCCTAATGCTGCCTGATGCTTGTCCACAATCTGCTGAGGTAATGATTGGTGCTGTGGTTAATGCTAAAGCTGCTGCATTGCTTAATTGAATCGTTTCTGTAATGCTACATTGTTCTGCATCTATGACCAATAAAGTATAAGTCCCTGCCGATAAATTTTCCATACTGGTTGTGGAGTTGATTAATGCTCCATTATCATCTAAAAACTGGTATTCAAAAGGAGGCGTTCCACCAATTAATTCTCCAAAAGTAATACTGCCATTGGCTAATCCACAGCTTGGTTTTTCTATGATTGGTGGCAGGAAATCTACAGCTTTAGAGGCTTCTATAGTGAAGGTTTGGAGGCTAGAACAGCCATTTGCATCGGTAATTTTTAGGATATAGGCTCCTGCGTTTAAATCATCGAGGCTGGTAGCGGTACTAATGACGGTTTGAGCTTCATCCAGCCATTCCCATTGTACCTGATCTGCTTCAACGGATAATTGAATATTGTTAATGCTTCCATTGGCTGATCCACAGCTTGTAGCCACTACCGTTCCATCTATAATTTCTGGGGCGTTGATATTGGGAATGGAGAAGGATGCTAGGATAGTACAGCCATTAGCGTCGGTAATTTGTAGGCGGTAACTGCCTGAAGCTACATTATTCAAATCTATCGTTGTAGCAACGACTTCATCCCTTTCATTGAGCCATTGTACTTCATAATTGTTTGACGAAGGTGCATCTACAATCACCCCTACAATTGAGCCATTATCTGTTTGACAGCTTGCCGCTTGGATATTTCCACCTGTAATACTCAATCCATCAGAACTGTTGACCTTGAATAAATAACTATCCTGACAGCCATTTTCATCCTCAATATATAGGGTATATCGTCCCTCATCTATATCCAATAATTCTTCAGCATCACTAATGATTTCTCCTTGATCATTTTCCCAGAAAAAAATCAAATTCACTTGATCTGGATTGTCAATAATGATAGCGGTAATGCTTCCATTTAATAAACCACAGGTAGCATCTGTTATCGTTCCTGATTTGATTAATGCACTAGGCGCATCATTTAGCTCAAAATCTTGATTGGCTTGGCAACCATTGACATCGGTAATACTCAATTCATAAGTTCCTGCTCGTATATTTTGTAATTGTTCCTCCTCCCCTATTAAACGGCCTTGTTCGTCATACCATTCGTAAATAAATGGAGCCAATCCGCCTGATATATTGACATTGGTAATTTGTCCATTATTATCCCCACAAGTTGTATGTGTGATCAATCCCTCTGAAATAGTTGGTTTGGACTGTGCGGCAATTTCAAAGAAACGCTCTACACTACAGTCATCACTATCTGTAATGATTAATTGATAGGTGCCTGCTGTTTGTTGATCAATGCTTAAATCGCTACTGACTAAAGCACCGAATTGGTCATACCATTGATATTGATAAGGTGGAATTCCTCCATTTACTTCTACCCCACTAATACTTCCACTTGTAGAGGCACAATAATCATCTTGGATTTGTCCTTCGGTAAGGGAAAGAGGTGTAATGGCGGTTAAGGTAAATTCTTTTGTGACAATACAATCATTAGCATCACGAATACTCAATAAGTAATTACCTTCTCCTAGACCTGATAATTGCGCCTCATCTCCTAGTAAATCACCTGTTTCCAACATTTCCCATTCATAAGTATAAGGAGTTGTTCCGCCATTAATATTGACTTGGCTAATACTGCCATTATCTTCATTACAACTTGCTGCTTGGATACTTGCTGCGACAATATTGGGTCGATCACTTCCCATAATGGTAAATGATGTTGTAGCAATACATTCCTGAGCATCTTTAACGACTAAGGTGTAGGTATCTGGTAAGAGATTTTCTAGTAATAAATCATTGGATACTATATCACCATCATTATTGGTCCATTCAAAGGTATATGGGGTTTGTCCCTCTGCGACGGTGATGCCGCTAATACTTCCTGAAGCGGCTCCACAGTGAGCGGTAGTGCTTGTTCCTCCAGTAATTTTCGGACCGTTTTCACTATTGATGGTAAAGGTTTTGCTTGCTTGACAATTATTAATATCCCTAATTTTCAATTGATAATCTCCTGCTCCTACATTGGTCAAATCTGCTGTACTGCTTACGACTATGTTTGTCGAAAGGTCTGTCCATTCATATTCAAAAGGGATTTGACCATCTATAATACTTACATTTTCTAAGCTGCCATCCGTTTTACCACATTTTGCGGTGGTCATGAAAGCAGATTCAATGCTTGGGATACTTGTTCCATCAATGGTATAGGATTGATAAGCTTCACAATTTTCTTGATCATTAATGATTAAGAAATAATCGCCTTTTGGTCTATTTACTAGATCAAGTGTCGTTGCGATTGTATTATTGTTTTCGTCTGTCCAAGTATAGGTATAAGGCGGATTTCCATTGGCAACACTAATACCTGTAATGCTGCCTGTTGCTTGTTCACAATTGGCATTGATTATTGTACCGATGCTTGCTGTTGGTGCGCTTTTGGCGGTTACTTCATAGTTAGTTGAAGCGGTGCAAGTATTGGCATCGGTGATGGTGAGAAAATAAAAGCCACCCATTAAATTATTTAGAACATCTGTATCTCCTAGGTCATTTCCTGCTTGATCTGCCCAAGAATAAGTATAAGGAGCCGTACCATTTTCTATAATCACCGCTTCGATTTCTCCATCCGCTAATCCACAGCTTGTTGCTTTGATTGTGGCATTAGTAATTGTTGGGGAATTGACCTGCTCAACCACCCAATCTAATTTATCGAAACATTGATTGGCATCTATAATGGATAATTGATAATGGCCTGCTGGTACATCTCCTAATAAGAAATTGGTACCAACAACATCATTATTCAATAAATCTGTCCAAGTATAAGCAAAAGGAGCTTCGCCATTTTCTAGGATAATATTGTTGATCGTTCCTAAGCCATCATCACAAATTGCAGGGCTAATATCTCCTCCTGATAAAGTGGGTGGATCGACTTTATCAACGGTAAAAAACTCACTTGTGCTACAATTATTGCCATCATTAATGACCAATTCATAAGTTCCAATGGCTAAATTCTCAATCGTTGCTGTTGTGCCTAGTAAAACATTATCAGCATCGTACCATTCATAAGTAATTGAGCCAATACTATTTTCTATATTGACCGCTTCGATTCCTCCATTATTGACTGCACATCTAGCAGGAATAATGGTCGCATCTATAATAGCTAAATGGTTTTCATCTCCGATGATAAATGGCTCTGATGTTGTTGCACATAGATTATTATCCTTGACGGTTAAGTGATAGGTGCCTGCTGCTACATTAGTTAGGTTGATTGCATCTCCTACAATATTACCATCTTCATCTGTCCATTCATAGGTGACTGGCTGGGCAATGGCAGAAACGCCAATTCCTTGCACTCTACCATCACTATTGCCACAAGTTGCCGCAGTAACTAGCCCCCCATTAATACTTGGTCCATTATCCATTACCAAACCAAAGGTCAATCCTGCTTGACAAGCATTCTCATTAATGACAGTAAATGAATAAATACCAGCTCCTACATCTATTAAATCCAATGTATTGGCAATGACTACACCATCCGCATCCCTCCATTCATAAGTTAGTGGTGGATCAATCGAGTTGATACCAATACCTGTTACATTACCATTAGTTCCTCCACAATAAGGATGGCTAATGGACCCTCCATGAGGTTCAGGTTTGATATTTTGATCAATGGTAAAGGTAAATTCATCTGTACATAGATTGGCATCTGTAATGTGAAGCGTATAATTCCCACTAGTTTGATTGACTAAATCTGGATCAGTACTAATTATATCTCCATTTATATCCGTCCATTCGTAAATAATGGGTAATAATGGATTGTTGAAACTGATACTGGTTAAGCTTCCATTGACATTTTCACAATCCGAATTGGTGTGTGTAGCATCTACTATAGTGGTTCCTTCAGCCGCAACAATTTCAAAGCTTCTAATGTCTATACATCCATTGGCATCAATGACCTGAAGGGCATAATCACCTGGTTCTAAATCAGTAATTTCATTAGGGTCTGTTGATATAGTTCTGGAATAATTATCTAGCCAAGAAATATCTAGTGGAGCTGCTCCCCCTTCGATAATAATACCATTTGCCGAGCCATTATTTAATCCACAGGTGGCATTAACATAGTCAATATTAGTAATATAGATAGGGTTCAACTCAAGAGTTGCACTACCATTAAAAGTCCCTTCACAACCATTTTTATCCCTTACCAATAAAATTTCATAAGTCCCTAATTCATCTACCTCTAGCTGAAAACTACTACTAAAAGTTGTTTTTTGAATGGTATCTACCCCATTAGAAACCGCCACCACCCAAGGAGCTTCTCCATTTAGGCTAATATCAACAAAAAACTCATCCCCTCTACAAACCGCCCCACCTCCACTAATATTGCCGTTAGTAGGACTAGCGATGGCCACTTCTGCACTTGTTGAAGAAACGGCTCCACTACAATTAACATCACTTATACTGGTAATTGTATAAGTACCTGCTTGATTGGTTTCCAATTCATAAACCGACTCACTAACTGATATAGGTGGCTGGTTACTACCATCAATTGCATAGACCAATTGCCAAGGAGCTTCACCAGTAAAATAAAAGGCTATCTGGGTAGATTCTCCACTACAAATCGTTTCTCCTCCAGAAAGTGTAGCAGTTGGTACAAAATTAACAGGAATCTCTATGCTTGTTATTTCAGAACAACTATTCGGCACTTCATAAGTAATGCTTGTACTTTCTAGCCCTGTGTTTGTAACGATACTAGGATCAAAATCACCTGTTGTATTATTCCCACCTACAATACCTAAACCTGACCAATTTCCTCCTGCAATATCAGCGGTTAGTGCAAAGATGCCATCATTGCCACACAAGGTTCCTACTGGATCAATCGTAGGCATGGCTATTGGTAATAGGGTAATGCTTATATCATCAAAGTCACTACCACAAGCATTACTAATTGTATAGGTAATATTTACTGGATTCTCTCCCACACCTAATGGGATTGAAGGATCAAATAAACCACTAACTGGGTCTACACCTGTTCCAGACCAAGTGCCACCACCATGCGCCGCATGAAGATCAAAAGGAGCTATATCCTCACAAATGGAACCCACTTCTGTTATTGTTGGGTCAATTGGATCATAGGTATCCATGAT
>JAHDFT010000147.1 GCA_020628015.1 Bacteroidota bacterium | reverse complement strand
CCATCTGGCATTTTGAAATCACATCATATTTACCTGAATTATTTTGTCGTGTTTTGCATTAAAGAATTATTCCCTTAATGACAGTATAAAGATACATGGAGAAATCACCGATAAATAATACATTTTTTCATTGCTGTTCTATGTATTTGGCGTTTTTGTTTTTTGTAAGTGTTTGATTTTTAGTTTTTTAGGCTTCTATTGCTTGTGTTTTTGAACATCGCTTATAGTGCGTTTCTATTAGAGAACCTTATAAAAATATTTTGCTGTATTAGGGGAAATGTGAATAAAGCTTTTGTAACTATATATTAGTCTTTGATTTTACTAGTACTAGGATGGATTGCATAAAAAAACGGCTACCAAATTGTTTGGTAGCCGCTCATTATAAAGGGTTTTGGGGGGATAGCTATAATTTAACTTGAAGTCTATTTTACATTTTAACTATTTTCTGACTAATTCTTGTTTCTCCTGTTTGTAAAACATAGTAGTAAATACCTGTTGGAAGCTCACTAACATCATATTTTGCCACCTGCGTCCCTTTATCTAAAGCTTGTTGGTTACTGAGTTGTAACATTTGTTGACCATTTGTATTGTAGATGGTCATAGTAGCTTTAGTGGCTTGTGGAGTTGTTGTGGTAATGTATAAGTCTGCATCAACAGGGTTAGGAGCGATGTGTACTTGGATAGGGGCTTGGGTTGGGTTGTTGGTTTTGAAAGGCGAAGGAGTTGAACTAGGAGGTAAAGGTATCGCAGTTCCACCACCGTCATCAAAAGGTACAAAAGATTTTGATCCCCCAGTTGTAGTGTCTTCATCACCTAGATCTAGACTTAGTGAGTGACAGGGATCTAGTGTAAATTCTGAAATACAAAAGACAATAAGATTTGCTCTACTATTATTTGGATTTGTTCCTGATTGATGATTATGTGGTTTAATGATGAGTTTATATGGAGTATCACTATCAATACTTCCAGGAATCTCAAGTAAATCATTACCAAAAACACTAGCATCTATTGAAGGTTCTTCTGTACTGTAAACAGCAATACTCCCATCATAAGTTGTTGTAATGTTATAGCCTGTGGCTTCAGGTACTGGATCCCATGTCAGATTGTGATTATCACATCTTTCTCCACCAGTTGTATATAGCTTAATCCCACAACCACTTTGTCCATAACTATTGTGTATTCCTAAAAAAAAGCAACATAAACCTATTAAAAATAAAAAAATAGCTTTGTTCATTTTTGAATTAATTTAGTAACCTAATAAAAGGTATTTATTATAGTAAATAAATAATATCTGAGTTAATAATTATTGTATGCTGATCATAAGTGTAGCATGTATAATTATTTTAAAAAAAAACAGTATTTTCTTTATTTGCTCATTGTTGAAATGATTAAGGGGTTTTTAATCAGTATTAGGTGTTAAAGGAATGATTTTTTAGGGAGGATTAGAGATAATGGGGAAATTAAAAGATACTATTTCCCCATTATCCTTTCAAATAAGCTTTGGGTAGGTTTCTATTTAAACTAAGGCAGTTTGACCAATTTTTGGCTAATAGTCTCTGTTTCAGTTTGTAATACCAAGTAATAAATTCCACTTTTTAAGTGTTCGGTATTATAGGTTAATTGTTGACTGCCTGCTTCTAAAATTTGTTGATTATATAAGCTTTCTATTTGTTGACCAGCTGCATTGTAAATGATTATACTTGCTTTGGTTGTCTGATTTAATTGGGTACTAATAATGACTTGGTTTTGGACAGGATTGGGAGCAAGTTTAATATTGGTTGTTGATTGTGGATCATTGTAATAAGTTTTCCCAGTATTTCTGATATCATTACCCCCATCATCAATAGGAACGAATGCTTTGGAGCCACCTGCACCAGTTTTTCCATAGCAGAAGTTTAGCTCTGCTTCTATATAACAACCACTATAATAAGGGACTCTTGAAGGGGAACCTGTTTCTGCAAAATGTAAAATCATTAAGGTATAAGGGTCCTTATTAGGGTTATAAGAAGAAGAACTAGGTGGTGTAGATAGATGGTCTAGTATATAATTTACTGAAATAGCATTAAGTGGGGTTGTCATAGACTGAACATTTCCTTTATAACTAGTCGTGATTTTGTAAAAAGCAGTATTATCCATATCCGTCCATAATAGATAACCACCATCTGTTCTACACCTTGTTTCATAGGTGAAGTCTAAAAATTCCATATCACATGTTCTCGAATTTGAGTTATTTTCGTCTTTGGAAGAAAGGATACTCCTAGCTATTCCATCATCAATAGGAACAAATGCTTTAGACCCTCCTCCATCTTTATTTATACAGAGAGCAAGTCCTAGTTTTAAAGTACAACCTAGTATGTAACGACCATTATTTAGATTGTTTATAATGTCATATTCATGCGGTATAATAGTTAATGTGTATGTGATTTGTGGATTGCTTATATCACTATCATCTGGAAAAGGAATCAAGTTATTGTTAATAAATTCCATACTAACAGAGTTAGAAGATATATGAATAGACTCTGTAGTTAGAGTATAGTCCACTTTATAGGAAACAATGAGTTCATAAGATTTTGCTCCTTCTATAGCTACCCATTCTAAATTGCCAGAATCACATGAACCATCTACTAAATTTGAGCTTGGACAATATGTAGACGAGCCACCTCTATTTTGGTCTTGAGCTTTCAGCTCATTGTTTATTAAGCATAACATTACAATTATGCCTAAAACCAGGTAAGTTGTTTTTTTCATAATGGAAGTATTTTATGATTTTATAAAAGTATAATGTATGAATAATTGTCAAGTGTTTGACTGCAATAATCATTACAGTCATTGATGTACTTATTAGAGTATGTTATGATTTGGATGTATTAGGTAGTATCAAATTCAATTAATAGTCATTTTTAATCTATCTTTTTATTATTTATGACTGTTGAAATAAATTATTTGAGGTGTGGAGTGTAGTATATGCTGTGTTATACATATCGTTATTTATTTAGTGTAAATTTAAGCTACTAAGTCCTCGAAAAATAATACAAATTTCTCACTTTGTTTCAAGCTTGTTGAATTTGTTGACTGTATTTTGATCTGTTAGTCAATGTTTTAGTTGGTTTTTGCTTTGTTTTTTGAACAATAGTTGTGTGATTTTTAGGCGTTTTAGAAGTAAATTATAGATAGAAATAATTAAGCTATTTAGGAATGATGGTAGAAAAACTTATTTTTACGGACTGTTTTTTTACTAAAATATGTACTTAATATGCTTAATAATCTGTTATTTAGAGTTGAGACTATTATTTATTGATTGTCATATATTTATTTGTAATGTATTTTTGATCTCATTTCCCCTTGATAGTAATTATATTATTATAGCCCATCCAAAACAATAATCTTTAGTCAGGTATTCCCTAACCTCAAATCACGATCTATATGCAAAATAGTGAATTGGTAGACCTATTACGCTCATTTAATAGCAAGCAGCGTAAACAGCTACACAAATTTATAGCTTCTCCATTTTTTAATGAAAATGAACAATTATTGGCTTTTTATGAATATTTGGTTCGTTTTGCACCTGAATATAAGAGTAGCTATTTGGATAGAAAAACAGTTTTTAAGCATTTTTTTCCTAAACAGTCCTATGAAAAAAATAGTGGATTGGGTTTGCGTAGATTGATTGGTAAATTAATGCGTTTAATTGAGGCCTTTATTGAGTATACTGAATTAAAAGGAACTGGTGGACAGATTCCTGAAATTAGGGCATTAGAATATTATAGTGAAAATGGTTTAGAGCGTCAATTTCAAAAAGCTTTACAGCAAATCAAGAAAAGTAAAACCTTAAATTATCAGCGATTGAGCATGGAATATTACTATGCTTTGCATCAAATAGATTTGAAGGAGTTTGATTTTATAAGTGGACAAAATGATCCGAAACGTGGAAAGTTATTGCAGCAAAGTATAGATCATTTAGATGTTTACTATTTTATTTCCAAACTTCAGTTAAGTTGTATTTTGCTAAGTACCCGAAGGGTTTTTAGAACGAAGGTTGATCGAACAGCTATACAAATATTTCTATCACAAATAGAAGCCAGTCCACATCTAAAGCAGCCATTTGTAACACTCTATTATTATGCTTTGTCGTTTTTAAATGATCATAATCAAGAGGAACACTTTCAGGCATTTAAATCTTTATTAGAAACGCAAGCGAATGATTTACCTGACTATGAACTTCGACAGCTTTATATGTATGCTAATAATTACTGTATGGCTAAAATTAAGAAAGGGTCTAAGAAGTATACTTGGGAATTATTTAATTTCTTTCAAAAAGAATTGGAACAAGATATTTT
Source organism: Bacteroidota bacterium (assembly GCA_020628015.1). Lineage (GTDB taxonomy): Bacteria > Bacteroidota > Bacteroidia > Chitinophagales > UBA2359 > JAHDFT01. The sequence continues at coordinate 6,803 of JAHDFT010000147.1, read as the reverse complement.
ATATGTTGATAATAAAATATTGGACAGCTATTTTTCAAATATTGTTCGTTTAGCTTTACGATTAGGAGAAACAGACTGGGCAGAAAATTTTATTACGCAACATGAACATAGAATCATATCTCAAAATCCAGAAGATGTTTATCTATATAACCTAGCATCATTAGCATTGACACAAAAAAAATATGACAAAGTATTAGAGTTGCTTCGATTTGCTGAAATTAAAGATATTTTTCATCGACTTCAAGCTAGGCTTGTACTGATAAAAGTATATTATGAAACAAAAGAAGTCGAATTATTAGATGCTGCTTTGAACTCCTTAAAAACCTTTATTTATCGTAATAAAATCATTTCTGAAAATCAACAAAATCAGTATAAAAACTTCAGCAATATGCTCTTGCAGTTACAAAATACGGTTCCTAAAGATTCCAAACGGATTCAGAAGCTTGAAAAAAAGTTGAGTGATGATAAGGAGTGGATTGAGATTTTTTGGTTGCGGAAAAAACTAGAAGAATTGAAGTAAATCATACTATAAAAAACGCCAGATGAACCCAAGGGTTATCTGGCGTAGAAATCATATTATAGTACTTACCTGAACAAGATCATTTTTGTTCTTTTTTTGAAAAAGGATAAGTGATTCTTCTATACCTTATGCTTAATCACAACAATGATACAAGCCTTCCACAATGATTAAATCATAAGTCGCATCATAGGAAAATTGAAAATCAGGATAACTTGGTGATTGACCACCTCCACAGGTCAAAATATAAGCTTCTAATATGTCAATGACTCTAACGTAATTGCGTTTGGTGCCTAGTGAAGTAGTTGGCACTTGGTAAGCAAAGATACCTGTACTAAATCCTACTGGAGCCATATAAGCTGCTTGACAACTACTACTAGGTGTATTGCCTCCATAACCATTAAAGCAATCTGCCAAGTCTTCCCATGTTGGAGCAGGGCAGGGGAGACCTGTCGTTTTTCCTAGCGCATCGGTTTCCACCATTTGAGTAGACACTAAATCTAATTCATTGATGTCTTGGGCAGTTAAAATGGTTAAGTTTTCGGGCAAGGAGCTATTTACAGGAGTCATTTCCTGTTCACAAGCTGCAAAAGACAAGACTAAAAGAATGCTGAATAATTTCAATAAGGTTTTCATGTTTAAAAAGTGTTTTGATGTGAATGAAAAGGTTTTGGGAATTTAGGTTTAATGATGTGATAATAAAGTCTATCAACAATTACCACACTATTTATTTTTATAAGATTACTGGCAAATACAAGCAGCTTCAATTTCTTCTGTGATCTCACTAATCGCACCATTTTTATAAGTAATGGTTGCTGAAGCGGTGATAGTTTGCCCTACACAAGCAGGGGAGCAAAAGTGGAAGGTATTACTAGAAGGGGGCATTTCTCCTGCGCTAATGTCATAACAGGCACTGCTCGTTCCTTCTCCTGTGATGATACCTTCGACTGAGACACAAATTTCGTCTACTAAGTCGATACAGTTAAGGTCTGGATGACTAGGATTAAATACAACATTGAAATGTCCAGCACCATCACAACCAGCAACTTCTTTGCAATTGTGTCCACCTACAATGATTGCTGGGCAAGCACTCTGGCAATTGTCATAACCAAAGCAAGTTACAGCTTTACAACAACGTACATACTCCCCACTAGATAGATGAACATCTACACAAATATTCGTATTTCCACTACAGGTTCCAGGATTGATGAGGTTAATAATTGGATTATTGGCACTACCTTGAATTTGTAAATCATCGGGTATGTCCCAAGTATAACCTGTTACTACTACACCATGCGGTAAATCACTCACTTGTACAGAGAAAGTAGAGGGGGTGTTGTTGTTATTAACAACAATAATGTCTGGGCCGAATACATCACAGTTATAAGGTGTTGCCTCTTCTTCTTGGCAAGTAGCACTAAATAACATAAAAGCGGCGATAATGGTCATTAATAATGATTTCATAAGAAAAAAGTGTTTTGAGATTAAAAAAAGGTGTTCATTAATTATTGGGCTTGCTTATTTGTATAAATAGTTTTGAGGAATAAAGAATAGTAGTGCAATAGCTTGAAGGCGAAATACTGATGAGCTGATTGCTCCACTATTCTTTGATCGTTTTGGATGAGTGAATCCGATTATATTTACTTTGTAGTGGTTCTGAGTGAGATAGTTTTTCCCCATTAGCGACTATGCGTTTCATAGCCGCTTGAAGGATTTTTTATTTGTTTTGAGTGGATGATTAATTAGTAATTATTGTATAAAGTATAATAGGATGGAATGGTTAAAATGCTAGTATTTAATCACTTTCTGCGTTATACTTTCCTTGCCTGCCTTGAATACACAGTAATAGATACCTGTACCCAGTTCACTTGTTTCGATACTCAATATATGTGTGCCTTTAGAAAGTGATTCATTATTTGTTACCTGACGTACCAATTGCCCATTAGCATTGTAGATTTGAATGCTTGTTTGTTGGGTTTGTGGTAGTGTGGCGGTAATTTGTAATTGATCTTGGAATGGATTGGGGGCTAGGGAGAAGGAGGTTTTGATGGAAGAAAAATTAGTTTTGTTGCCATTACCACTACTATTGACAGAAAACTCTCCATCATCATCTAGTGCTGCAAAACCACAACAATCCTTTGGGTCTCCTTTTTTGCGAGCTTTAAAAGATGGACAACCCTCATAAACTCCAATTAAGGAAGGAGGATTGTCAGCAGAACTATTACATATACCTGGTAATAGAAAAAGTGGTGTAATTGTTATTGTATAAGGATTATTAGGATCAAAATCTTCTCCTATTGGCAAAAGGATATGTGATTCTAGGTTGCTGATATATAGTTTGTTTTCCGTTTGCGTAAATGATGCAGCCTGAGTACCATATTCAATATTGATACGGTATTCTGTTGCTCCTGCTATTTCAGTCCATTCTATGTCTCCAGATATAGCACAAAAATCATTGATAAAGCTTGGTTTACAAGCCCCTCCCCAAGGGTTACTAATTGGATCAAATTGTCCCCAAGTTGTTAATGGGATATTGAGGAATAAAAAACAGCTAATTACAGTTAAAATTTGAACAGGTAATTTCATTTTAAATTATTTTAGTAAGTGATGAATAAATGATTAATGATTTCGATTGTAAATTTAAAGCCTAAATAAGGTAAAAAATAATACAGAATTGTAAAGGTGTCATAGGAAAATGAGTTAGTATTTATGTGTAATAGTTTGATTTTTATTAATTTGTGAGAAGTGTGTGAGTGTTTAGTCCTACATTTTGTACTAAGAATACGCTCTTTTTATATCATTATTTTGTTGATTTTTTTTAAAAAAAAGTAAAAATGCTTTATTTTTTATAGTTCAATTATATTTTTGATGTATTATCCAATAAAGGCAAAGTATGAAAAATAGTGAATTAATTGTATTATTAAAATCTTTTGATAAAAAAGAGCTAAAACAATTAGATAAATACATTCGCTCTCCTTTTTTTAATGAAAACCCAAAGCTTATAGAGTTATTTGAATACCTGATGCAGTTTGCCCCCAAGTATAATAGCCCCTATTTAGAAAGAACGGTTATATTTGAGGCTTTTTTTCCAGATAAAGATTATCAAAAAAATAAAGGTTTAGATTTAAGGCGACTAATTAGCCAACTTAATAAACTAGTGGAGGCATTTATTGATTATGTAATGATTAATCAGAAAAAGCATCAGTCTATTTTAAAGGCATATTCACTAGACTATTACAAAAAGAGAGGATTAGACAAACACTATGTCAAATTAAGTCAGTATTTGGATAAAGAGAAGAAAGGCTATATAGATGTTAGTGTAGAATACTACTATAGAAAACGTTTTGCCTCATTAAAGGATTATAATTTTTTTAGTTCTAAAGATTTAGCAAAAGCAACTAATAAGCTAAAAAACAGTGTTGAATACCTAGACATTTTCTATCTATTAACCAAACTACAGTCTACTTGCTTGATTTTGAGTAGTGGAAGATTATTGAGAATTGAACAAGACCAGGCTAGTATAATGGATTTATTAAATAACACTCAAAAAAGCTTATACTGGAAAAATCCACTTATACAGATTTACTTTTATGCGGTATCTTGTTTACTAGAAAAAGCAAAGGAAGCTGATTTTGAACAATTTAGATGGCTTCTGAAAGAGCATGTTGCTTTATTTCCGATTCAAGAACTTCGACAATTGTATGTTTATGCAAAAAACTATTGCATACAAAAAACAAGGCAGGGCTTTTTTGAGTATAATTATACCTTATTTGAATTGATTGAAATAGAATTAGAACAAGGAATTATTTATGAGCAAGGGAAGGTCTTGGATAGTTATTTTCGATATATAATTAGGGTTGCTTTAAGACTCCAAAAATGGGATTGGGTCAAACAGTTTTTAGCAAGTCATGAAGACAAAATTTTAAGTTCACATCCAAAGGAGGTTTTTCAATTTTCACAAGCGAATTTGGCTTATCACCAAAAAGACTATGACCAAGTGTTAGAATTAATCAAATACGATAATTTCAAAAATATCATTCACCAGTTATCCTGTAGAGTATTGCTGTTAAAGGTATTTTATGATACTGAAGAGCTAGATTTACTAGAAGCTAATATTAACTCCTTAAAAACATTTTTATATCGAAATAAACTCATCTCCACACGTCAACAAAATCAGTACAAGAACTTTGCTAATATGCTGCATCAAATTCAAAATACAGCTCCAAAACAAAGTGAACGAATAGATAAACTCCTTCAAAAAATAGACGATACTAAAGAGCTTTCTCAAAGGAACTGGTTAAAAGAAAAACTGGAGGAATTGCGGTAAAGCAAGACCTCCAGCAGTCAGTTTTTCAGTATCAAATCAAATCAAATAAAACGATGTATATTAGTAACAGCTAAAAAATAACTCCCACATCTTGTTGTTTAATTTATTGCTATACTTCGTTAAAAAGCCTCGCCGATGCTCGCATCGTCTACGTTTTTTGCCTCGTCTAGCAATAAATTAACCGAACAAACATGCCGAATTTATTTTTTGCTTGTTACTTAGTTAATTTTTTATCTTCTTTTCCTTTTTCTTCTCAATCTGCCACCAAATAAGCCTTTACGTTTTTTCTTTTGCTCACCACCACCAACAGCTGCTGGCTCTGCTCCTCCACCTTCTTGCGCCGCCTTAGCAGCTTCATACATGGTAGGCTCTACATAACCATCATCATCAGGCCCATACTCACTAAAGATATAATCATGATCTTCTACTCTATGACCTCCTCGACCATCCCATACTTTACGATTGAGTAATTCTTCCTCACCAGTCTTAGGATTCTTTACCTTTTTCTCAAAAACGGTATACTCCGAAATATTTTGAATACGTCCCAATTTAGAGCCTGTCAAAAATGGTAGTAAACCCTTAGAAGAAATTGCATCTCGTTTGTGCGAATACTGGACACCTCTCACACCTGGTGGATGAACAATATCCTTTGGTTGATGCGGAGCCAAGTAATAAACCGCCTTTACTGGATAAAGCGTCTTACCTGCTTGTCTATTAAATTCTAGTAATTGCGTAGCCATACCAGCCACATAAGCAGCCCCCATACTTTGCCCAACCAAAATAATTGGCTCAATCACTTCACCTTTATCATTCTTTTGTAGGGTAATTTGTCCACACAATACCTGTTCATGGACTCGTTTAGCAGCCTCTTTACCATACTTCATCCGCTTTTTCGCCTTTGACAATGGGAAAGAACTACCATCAAAATAACGGACATTTCCTTCTCCCAAACCTTTGGCAAAGCTCTCGCTATGTAACTGATCGCTTTGAGTATCCACTTCTGCTTCCTCTTGTGCGCCTTGTTGAGCTTCGTCCTTTACATCACGTCCTTGCAAACGCTCCTCAAACATTGTATCAATGCCTTTCCAAAAGCCGTTATAATCGTTTTCATGTACGACTTCCCCTTGCTTTCTTCGTTTCTTATTCCCTAAGAAATCACGCTTAGGCAAGAAACCATGAGCAAAGAGGGTCAATCGCTGGATGGCTTGCTTTCTTTGTGAAGTGCCACCACTAGCACTACCACCAGATGTATAATCTGCTTTCATGCTAATTGGTTCTCCTTTAGCAGCTTTGGCACCCATTACATCTGCTTCATGTTCTAAACTAGGACTGTCATTGACTGCCATACCATTTACTTCCGTAGTTGGTTTGACCTTCCCAGCCTGTTGCTGGAAAGTATGCGCTACCTCATGTCCAATAATGCCATCTCCCTTTTCTGTACCAGGATTAAATTGCCCTTTGGCAAAGTGCAAATCATTTCCTTGTGCATAAGCCAATGCACCAACATTGGCGGCACTTTCTGAATTGGTATGTACTTTAATATGGGATAGGTCTGTACCAAAGGAAGATTCCATTTTGGCTTTGGTTGCTTCGGGTAAAGCACTACCCGAACTAGTAGAAGATTGTTCTTGTGCGGGAGCTGTATCTGCTTTTAATTGCTTGGGTTCCTCTGGAGATAAGTCTTTTCCTTGTACAACAGGAGCAGAGGAGAAAAAGCTGCCTCCACCTGCACCTCCAAAGAATGATTCATTCTTATGCTGTCTAACTTTACTATCTTTGGATTTCTTATGTTGTTGAATATTTTGTTCTTTTCTGATTTTCTCGTGTTTCATTGTATATGCAATTATGGTATTAACAATGCTAGTTTATAGTACAGTAATTTGTACTATAGAAATGTCAATTAGAAGCCTTGTAAAAAGCTTTCATGTTGTTCTTCTCGATCTTCCTCAAACCACTTGG
>JAHDFT010000146.1 GCA_020628015.1 Bacteroidota bacterium | reverse complement strand
GTTTAAGGATAGTCAATAAAAATTGTCAAGAACTTAGGACTTTAACCACTAGATTCTTTATTAACTCACTACCATGAATGATCACTTACAAAAACTAATGGAAAAAGTAGCAAAGGGTTTGGCTACACCAGCCGAATCACAAGAGCTACAGACCGTACTACAACAAGATGCAGAAATACAAAGGCGATTTGATGAGGTCAAGGCTTTGCGGGCTGGATTTGTTGAGGAGGAATTGGATTTGGCTAAAGGTTTTTTACAATCTATAGAGCAAAAAGCAGCCGCTAAGGTATCATTGGGTCAAAAAATTAGGGAGTCTTTTGAAGCTATTGAAACACAAATAGACCAATCATTAGAAGAATTGGCAAAATGGTTTTTACCTTTCCCAGCCTATGAAAAACAAGCCTTACAATTTGCACAAAGAGCTAGTAATGCGGCTAATTTACCCCTCCAAACGCCTCCACATGAAATGGATTGTGTTGATCATCAACTCTATTTTGAATTGGATAGTAGATTGGATACTGATGAGGAAATAGAAATTGTCATTGAAAATAATCGTTCCCAAGAGGTAGCGGCTTTTGAGTTTGAAGCAGATACGCAAGTATTCAAGATTAATTTAGTAGATCAAGCCTTATCACCTGGACGTTATTACTGGAAATTTATGGTGGAGGATGTGATTTTGATGGGGAGCTTTTTTATTCAAAAGGAATTGATGGCTCCGCCTGCTTAGTGATGGAACGGAAATATAAGCATAATAAGAAACAAATGGAAACAGCCGAACAGTTGCTCCAAGAACACGAATACCTAGCTGCGCTTGAATTATATGAAGAAAAATTGTCGGTATACGAACAAGCAGCAGACTGGCAAGACTATGTACAATGTCGAGTGGATATAGGTAAAGTATATATGGTCTTAGCGAAGTATAAACCTGTAGACTTGCCTCAAAATGCAGCCTCCTTTTTAGAAACAACGATACAATTAACAGAAGAAAAATTAGGAAAACAAGATTTATTATACTTAGAGGCGCAAAAACATAAGGGAATCTATTTAAGTTGTCAAATGACTCAAGTAGGAAAGGGGATCACTTTTTTAGAAAATCTTTATGAACAGCATGTGGAGTTATTAGGAGAAGATCATGAATGGATTGTATCCATCATGTATGAACTGTCTGATAGATATATTATGAAATCTTATCCAGACAAGGAAAATGCTTTGAAGGGTTTACAAAAAGTACTGACTTTTTTTGAAGCTAAAGCAGCAAGTTTTCCAGAAGAATTGGCTACAATTCATTTAAACTTAGTTATTTTTTTATTCCTAATAAAAAAGATTGATAAAGGAAATTATCACTTCCAAAAAGCACATGAGATTATTGAAAAATATGGTGTCAAATCTAGTAAAGTAGACTATAAATTAAACAAAATATACCATTTCAAAACTTTTAGAAGCCTTTTAATAGAAGAGGCGATTTTTTATGGTATGCGACGGGTAAATATTTGTTTAAATGTCAAAAAAGCGGATCAGCACTATGCTTTTTGTAGGTATCACTTACCTATAAGTTATCTTACATTGGGTGTAAATTATCAAAAATTAGAAAAAAATGACAAAGCTTTATATTATTTGAAGGAAGGAGAAACCATTATAAATTGCTACATAGATGAAAATCATAAACTTAATGCTGATCTTAAAACGTACTTTTCCTTAATAGAAAATGATTTGGGGAATTATTCCAAAGCGATAAGCTTATTAAATGAAGCTGTTGTCATTTTGGAACGTTTACCAGCATCAAATATTGGAACAAGTTATTTTAATTTGGGGGTCTATTATCACAAAACTAAAAAACTAGATCAAGCACAAATTTATTTTGATAAAGTGATTGCTCATAGTAAGCAATCTAAAAATCCCTTTTTTTTATTCCGAGCGTACTATATGAAAGGACGTATTTATTTGGAGCAAAGCCTTTATAAAGAAAGTTTCCAGAGTATTAAACAGGCATTTCAATGTCTTGATGATAATTATCAACCGATCAATAAGTATGAAAACCCTAGGATAAAAGACAAGGTTGAAATCAAAAGTTATATTAACACATTTAATGCAAAAGGCGGTATTGTTTTTAACTATTTTTGGAAGGAAAGCAGGCAATTGATAGATATGCAGTTGGGTTTATTTACTTTTCAAATTGAACTTCAATTAATAGAACAGCTAAAAAAGGAAGTTTATCATGAAGATGAAAAGCAATTTTGGGCTGTAGAAGGCTCAATAGGGACGATTTACCATCATGCTATTAATTCAATTGCATTACTAAATCCATCTCAAGAAGCTGATTGGCAGGCAGCGAGTCAAAAATTGATTCAATATAATCAAAAACACTATCCTGAATCGAGCTTTCCTTATTTGAAAAGCATTGAAGATTGCCAGAAGTATGCTTTACAATGTTGCCAAAAAGCGAAAGGAAGTCTATTGCTTGAAAGTGTTTACAAAAATGAAAACCTCATTAATGCGGCTATTCCTAAAGAGCTTCAAGTCCAAAAACAAGCTTTGGGGGAAGTCGAAATGCAATTACGCAAGCAAGAGCGTTTACTAGAGTTGGATTTATTGAAAACTACGGATAAACAAACCAAACGGGACTTAGAAGATAAGATTAATCAGGTCAAGCAGGATTATTATGACAATAAACAAAAGTTGGATAGCTTACAGCAAAAGATAAAGGAAAATGATCCTGATTTATTGGGGAAAAGTTTGGAGGAGCAATTGCCTTCTTTAGAAGAGATACAAAGAAGCTTAAAAAAAGGACAATGTATTTTGAGTTATTTTTTGGGAGATGATCATTCGATTGTTGTATTTGTCATTAGTCAAAATACGTTTCAAATTATTTCCTTATCAGAACTAGAAAAAGGTTTTCAATTAGATAAGTATATTCAGAAATTCATCAAAGCGATTAATCAATTGCGCTATAAGAAGTATGTGGAATTGGGCTTTCAACTCTATCAAGTTTTACTCGAACCATTGGAAACCCACTTAAAGGAAATAGGTACAGAACACCTTATTATTATTCCGCATCAATCATTAAATCAGCTTCCTTTTGAGTGTTTAATTAGTAGTAAACCATCTGAAATGGTTAATAATGGAGCTGCGCTTTATTCCGAATTGTCCTATTTAATCAAGACCTATACTATTAGTTATCATTATTCTACTGCATTGTGGCATCAGGCTCAAAATACTACTGTTCGTCCTACCAAAAATGCTTTAGAGAGCTTTGTGGGTTTTGCTCCTGTTTATGGGGCAAGTCCAAAGCCAATGCAGGCTCCATCTTTTTTGGAAAAGGATAAGGAGGGGAAAATACCTCCACCTGTTATTCCTGTTCATGCCATCAAAGGAGGTGTAGGAACTGCTAGATCTATGCGTATAGGAGAAAATGATTATGAGGCTTTGTTGCATTCAGAAGAGGAGGTCAAAAATGTACAACAACTATTTGAAGAAAAGGAAGCCTTATCCTTTGCTTATGTGCATGAAGCAGCTACGGTTAGTCAATTTCAGGAGGCGGTCAAGGGTAAAAAATATATTCACATTGCTGCTCATGGTTATGAAGAAAAATTCCTAGAAGATATGCCAGGTATTATTTTTTCTCCAGAAGTTAGTAATAAAAGTCATGAAGATGCGATTTTCTATCTACTGGATGCTTACCGTTTGAGGCTAGATGCTGATTTGGTTGTTCTTAGTAGTTGTAAAAGTGGGATTGGGAAATATGTAGTAGGGGAGGGGATGATGGCCATTAATCGGGGTTTTTTATATGCAGGAGCTAAAAATATTGTGTACACGCTCTTTAAAATTTATGACGAAGCCAGTAGTATTTTTATTCAACATTTTTTCTACCAAATTGTCCAGCATCAAAAAAGTTATAGCCAAGCTCTGCGTCTTGCCAAGCTCCACTTGATAAAGCAAGTGGATTATATGCCTAAGCATTGGGCAGGTTTTGTATTGATTGGGCAGTAAGTGATGGAACGGCGGATGTAGCCTTGAAAATTAATTGACCATCAAAGCTAGAACTTATTCACAAATACTTATCTTAGTAATGGAAAATAACAAAGAAGAAATCCATTATGAAAATATCCAAAAAACTCCTCACAGAACTCCAAAATAGACTAAAAGTAGGCAATAGAAGAGGTGTACATTTAAACGCCATACCTGGCCGATCAAGATATAAATTTGACATTACCAGACTCGCCCACATCGACAAAGACCTACCCACCAAATTTGTCCATGCACTACTCACCGATCTACCCCTAAAATTCAAAATCACTTGGAAAAACAATGTCCCAGACCTCAATGCTCTCTTTGAAGAAGAACAAAGCCAATTGGTCAAAATCACCAAATCACTAGAAAACCTCATCAATCAAACCGATGTAATCGAGTCCGAGAAAGGGGTTAATACCTTTGGATTTGGCTTTCCCATTTTAGTACGAAGAGATCAATCAGATAATAAACTCACCCTTGCCCCGATCTTAATTTGGTCACTCAGCATCAAACGCACCAAAGAATTCAATACTTGGCAAGTTCAAAGAAATGAAGATGACCCGATTTATATCAATGAGGTATTAATCAATCATTTAAATAGCGATGCACAAATCGAAATTGACCCCATTTCAAACGAGCATTTGGAAGACGGATTGATTGATAAAGAAGAATTATTGGATATATGCGTAGATATTATCAATGCCATTAACACTAGCGTTCCAGATGATATTCGGGCTATTTTTCAAGAACAACTCAACCATATACAAGCCATTAATAATAAAAAGCATTATGAAGCATTAGCCTTGACTGCCAACAATTCCTTGATTGAATTTGGGGGTTTATTTTCCATTTTTGAAGTCCAAAAACAAAACATTATTAATGATTATGAATACCTCCGAGAACTAGGCGAAACGACGATCAATTTAGAAGATATGGAGGAGCATTTTTTTCAATCCATATCCTCTGTAGAAACCGATCCATCTCAGCAGGAAATTCTACGTTCCTTAAATAAGAGCCGAAATGTTTTGATACAAGGGCCACCAGGCACAGGAAAGAGTCAATTATTAACCGCCATATTGGTCAATGCACTTGAAAATCACCAAAAAACAATTGTGGTTTGTGAAAAACGAACCGCATTAGAAGTATTGCGTAACTCCTTGATTGATAGAGGCTTAAATTATTGCTGCATTTTAATTAAAGATAGTATCAAAGATCGTCGGAAGGTGGTTAATTCTGTTCGAGATCGGGTCGATAATTCTTCTTATCGTCGCCAAAAATATACCTATTCTAAAACGACTTTAAAGAATATAGTAGCCAAAGCTCAGTTTTTGATAGATGCGATTAATAAAGGGCATGAGCAATTGTCTACTAAACTATTAGAGGATAAAAATTGGACAAAAATTGTAGGTGAACTGTTGGCTGAATTAAGAGGAAATCAGGTTGATTATCAGCTTGCATTGGATACCAATCATTTTGAATACAATGGGGAAGAACTAAATGAGACCCTTGAAATACTAAGGAAAGGGGAAAGTTTATATGAAAGATATAAAGGACATCAAGAGCTTTCCTTTTTGAATCCCGAAAAACTATCAGGGGATAATCCATTTGTTTTAGAGCGTCAAATAAAGCATGATTTCAAGGAATATCAAAATTTACTACAAACGATTGCTAGTGAAATCAAGCATTATGAAAAAGAGTATTTTAAAATTAGAACGGCACAATTGACAGCTCAAGAAAATAAGCTGATTACAATTATAGACCCATTGCTTGCGATTTTTACCAAATATGATGGACAAAATGACTTTTATGATGAACAGAAAACAAGGGGCATCTTCTTTCAAGTTACTACTTTTTTTTCTAGCTCTAAAAAAGCCATCCTAGAAGATCAAATAGAGGTAAATAGATTATTTGATGAGTTGGAAAAGGAAGTAAAACAAGCTAGGGATATAAAAGAATTAGGGCAGGCAAATTCTTTGAAGGAAAAACAGGAGCGAACAAATGAGTATTTGAATTCGATACACCTGACCAAGCTACAATTCACCAGCCTTGTAGATGCCGAAATTAGACAATGGAATCTAAATCAAGCATTGGAAGCTGAATTTGAGACAACTACATCCAAGCATATTCAATCTAATCTTGCTAAACTCAGTACCAAATTCAAGGAAGATGATTGGACGATGTACGCGCTTAGTCAGGATTCGCATATTTCGGTGATGAAGACGATTACTGATGTATTAAAAATGCAAGAGACTTATTTTAAAAATGACAATGACTTATTCCTAGTAGAATTCAATTGGTTCAATTATTTCAATGCTTTATCGCCAAAGCAAAAACAGCTAATTTATGCCATTGCAGATAAGCAGGATTGGGAAAATATCTTTATGCCTTATTATTTAAATTCCTTATTGATCAAATATGCAGATACAGCTTTACCAACAGATGATAGCAAGCATCAAACACTAGGGAAGACTTTAACCAAACTAGAAAAAGAACAAATCAAATACATCCAAGCATATTGGTTGGCTAAACAGATGGACTTGACCAAAAAATTTGCTAAATCGAATACAAATTTGGCAGTAGAAAATTTATACAATAAACGAGCAGGCAAGAAACACAAACGATTGTCACTAAGGGAGATTGTCAAATTTGATACGGATTTATTTACCACTTTTTTCCCGATTATTCTGGCAACGCCAGATGTGACCAGCAATTTATTCAAGGGTAAGCATCAGTATTTTGATCTGGTAATGTTTGATGAAGCCAGTCAATTGAAATTGGAGGATAATTTTCCTGCGCTTTTGAAGGGGAAACAAATTGTCATTGCAGGAGATGAGCATCAAATGCCACCTTCCAATTATTTCAGTAAAATATTCAATGGACTTATCAATGATGAAGACGATTTTGAGGAGGAAACAGAAAGGATTAGAAATGACCTCAATAAATCCCTCTTAGATTGTGAATCCCTCCTAGAATTTGCGACTGAACTAGGTTTCGATAAAATGCATCTTGACTTTCACTATCGCTCAAGACATCCTCACCTCATAGATTTTTCTAATTTCGCCTTCTACAAACAGCGATTGAAACCCTTGCCAAGTAATTTGGATTATATTCCTATAAAATATATTCAAGTGAATGGTACCTATGCAGCCAATGCGAATGATGCGGAGGCGGAAATGGTTTTGTCCATTATTGAGCATAATATTTCAAGATTACCCAATGGCAATTATCCTTCAATTGGGGTCGCTACTTTTAATATCAATCAGCGAAATTTAATCATTCGTAAAATCAATCAAAGAAAGAAGTTTGAGCATTATAAAACATTCAATAATAAAGTATTAGAGCTGGAAGCAAACGGTTTTTTTGTCAAGAATTTAGAGAATATTCAAGGAGATGAAAGGGATGTCATCATTTTATCGGTGACTTATGGCAAGAATGAGGAAGGGAAATTTGCTCAAAGATTTGGCTCCATTAACCATCAAAAAGGCTATAAATTACTGAATGTAATTATTACAAGGGCAAAATATAAGGTCTATGTTTGCTCCTCGATTCCCGAAGAGGTATTTTTGGGCTATAAAGAAGCCTTGACCCTAGAAGGAAGCAATAATCGCAGAGCTGTTTTCTATGCTTATTTGGCTTATACAAAGGCGGTTAGTGAGCAAGATGAGGAGGCAAGACAGGCGGTTTTAAATGCACTAGCAGCAAATACCTCAAAAAAATCAACACTAAACATTTTCGATGAAAACTTTGATTCTCCTTTTGAAGAAGAGGTCTATCATGCCTTAACGGAATATTTCGATAAAGATCAATTAATCCCTCAATTCCAATTTGCAGGATTCCGAATTGACATTGTATATGATGCCCAAAAAATAGGCGTGCCTAAAATTGCCATTGAATGTGATGGAGCGACCTATCATTCTAGCAAAGAAGCCTATTTACATGACCAACACCGACAAAAAATACTAGAAGGCTACGGATTTGTTTTTCACCGCATTTGGAGTACCAATTGGTGGCGAAATCCTAAAAAGGAAATTCAAAAATTGGTCAATTTCATCAAAGAACAAGAAAATAAGCCAGCTAATCAAATACAGGAGGAGGCTAAAATAGGGGATGCTTTTACCGATCATATCAAGGAGTTGGGAGAAGCAATTGCTACAAGTCCATCGAATGCGGAAGGGAATCAAGTAACCGAGGCAGGGGAAAAAACGATACAATTAAATACTAAATTGAAGGTGAAATACCTCAATATGAATGAAGAACTAAAGCTAAAATTGGTATCCGAAGCCACGCCTAAACAGGCAAGGAAGGGTAGTGTGCAAGAGGTGGCTATCAACTCACTTTTGGGGGAGGCATTGAAGGGAAAAAGGGTAGGGGATACGGTCAGGATTGGGAAATTGGATAACTTTGTGCAGGTTTTGGAGATATTGGATTAAGGGGGTATAGAGAATGAACTAAATTAGTAGAAAAATATTCAAAACCAAATACCCTAAAGGAACAACCGCAAAATCAATCTAAAATGATCTATACCTTAGTAAATTATAAGTGGAATAGCCTTATTGTATGTTTTCTACTGTTACAAATATTCCCAAGTTATGCACAAACCAGTAATAACAGCAAATGGACCGCCTTCTGGAACGAAGAAACCGAATTACTAGGCTTCAAAAATGAAAAAGGCGAAGTAGTAATCGAAGCCGAATTTATGGGTTTGACCGTAGCGCAATCATTTGAAGACATTATAGCCGTAATGGAAGAAAATAATGGGGAATATAAGAGTTATTACCTCACCAAATCAGGCAAAAAGGTAGGGCAGGATAGTTTATATATTTGGGATAATGCCGCAGATTGTGAAAGTGAGGGATTTATTCGGTTTAGAGATAAAAAGACGGATAAAGCTGGCTTATTGGATAAGCAGGGAAATGTGGTGATTCCTGCGATTTATAATGAATTGTCTAGGGTGCATAATGGGCTGGTTTGGACACTTCAAGATGCTGAAAAAAAGTATTGGGATGGACATAAAGAGTCTGGTTGTAATCACTATACTTGGATAGGTGGAAAAGAGCAATTAGTCAATACGCAAAATGAAGTTTTAGTCGAAGATTTTAAGCCTGGTGATCTCATTTTGGATTATTATAGTTTAAGTATTGAACAACAACTTAGTACTGATCCCACTAAATTCAGTTTCAAGGGTTTAAATGATGAATATTACACTTTTACTGACCATGAAAAAGCTTTTGAACATTATTTAAATAAGGAATTCTTACCAACATTAACACTAGATAAATTGCTTACTTTTACCTCAGATACTATTACCTATTGGGAAGAATCAACAGGTTGGATTGCTGAATCCAAAGTCGATTTTATAAATAGAAACTTTGTGATTATTCAAGAGTTACTTGCCACAGTTGAGAACAAAAATGCCAGTTTTTTTATAAGTATTGAAGGATTGAATCCATACATTTATGAGGGAGCAGATTATGCACCTTATTTCAATAATTGTGGGGAAGCAATCATAGAAAAATATCCCGTTTTTACTTTGATTATCAATCATAAAAAGGATACTAATTTAGTTCAGGATTATTTTGAGTTTTTGAAAACAGAGACAGGTTACCACTTAATTGGGATAAGCATTAAAAGTAGGAGATAAAATGAAAATACTAGAAAAAGGAATAGTCTATTTTGATGAAAGTAAGGATAAGAAACGTCTATTTCTAGTAAAAATAGATTCAAATATCAAATGAAAGCATGAAACTAAAGTTACTCCTAATTATTTGCATTTATTCGCTTATTAGCAATCCATCATTTGGGCAATTTCTACTAGAAGGAAAAGTAATAGATCATAATAGCAATGAAGGAATTGAAGGGGTAAATATTGCCATTCAAGACTCCAATGAAGGAACGATAACGGATGGGAATGGGATGTTTCTAGTCAAACTAAAAGAAACGCCAAGTATCCTCATTTTTAGTCATGTCAAATATGAAAACGATACCATAGATATAGTAAGCGAAATAGGAGGCATACAAAATTTTTACCTCAAGCCCCAAGTTCGTTTATTAGATGAATTTGTCATTTATTCCATTGAGGAAAGTCAAGCATTATCAGAGATTGAGAAATATTCTATTAAGGATTTTGAAATTGTAAAGGATAAAATTTATAGCTTAGACTATCATGGTTCCTTTAAAAAATATGTACTAACCGCATCAGATATAGAGGGGAATGCAAAACAATCATTAAAACTAAATCAGCTTAAACCAATTGAGCAATTTCACAAAAGTTGTGATGGTATATTATATCTCCTCTCAGGTGATGGTGCTTATCCAATCAACAATGACAATGAACAATTAGCACTTGGCTCAAAAGTCCCCAAAACAACTTTTGAGCAATTTATACTACCATGTAAACTTAAAAATGGCAACAAACTGTATTATATCAATGAAGAATTTAATGGCTTGAAGCAAATTATATCGACTTATAGGATAAAAGAAAAGACAAATCGGGTAATACGGGTGATTGCTAATGAAGAGCTGATCTATGCTTATAAAGAGGATCAAGCATTGATGGGACAAGGGGGTAATAGTATAAGAATCAATAATATTGAGACAAATAGAGCAATGAGAAATAGAGAACATGAAGCGGTTTTTTTAAAAAAGATACTCTATAAACCTGAATTCCCATTATACATTACCAAACAAAATGGAAAAGTCGTCTTGCTCAATCACATAGAAGGGAAAATAGAGCTATATCAAAATAACTGGCTATTACATGAGATAGATATTACTTATATGGAGGATAAACAATGGCTAAAAAGCATATTGATAGACGAAAAAACAGAAAAAATCTATGGCATATTTAAGCTAAAAAAGGGAATAGGCATCAAGGAAATCAATATCGAAAGTGGGCAGACTAAATTGGTGAGTATTATAGATGTAGCTTTGCAGAATCTTAAAACAATAAGGATATTTGATGGGCATGTTTTTTACCTAAAGAAAAATGTACCTAATGGGATTTTTACAGGTTTGTTTTATCAGGGGATAATGTAGTTAAATATAACGTAAATCTATAAAGTTATCTAGTTCTAAGATATTTGGGGGGGAGTTTATCATTGGGATGCTATATCTTGTATTCCAGCCCTGAAAGGGCAAAAGCA
>JAHDFT010000145.1 GCA_020628015.1 Bacteroidota bacterium | reverse complement strand
ATAGCTAACATACCCAAGTCTAAGTATAAGACCCTCATAATAAGGATTGCACCTTTCCCCCAATATGTCATGTACTCATTTTTAATTACTTTAACTATGTCTAATCGCCATCGAACATTAAGAGAAACCAAATTAGTAAAGCTGTTGAGCCATTTTTCAAAAACAGAACGTCGATTATTTAGTGAATTTATTCATTCTCCTTTTTTCAATAAGAATCCTAAACTGACTAATTTATATGAATATATTTATAAAAACTTAGCCACCATTCCCTTATCTGAAGAAGATCCATTTAGTGCTGAAGTTGCTTTCAAACATATTTTTCCTAATGAGCTTTACAACAAAAAAAGGATGACGCAATTGTGTTCCAAGTTGTTTAAATTGGTGGAGCGATTTATTAGTATACAAAAAATGGAGAGTAGTGAATTAGAAGGGCAAATATTATTATTAGACTATTATAACCAGCATTATTTGAGTGACTATTACCATGCAGTAGATAAAAATATAAGGAGAGTTAGTGATAGTACGACTTTTCGGAGTAGTAATTATTACAAATTGTATTTTACTATAGAAGCAGAATATGCCAAGTTTGCAACTGCCCAATTGGATAATGGTAGAGGAGATGTAAATTTTCAAAAAACAGCGAATACATTAGACATCTATTACCTATCTCAAAAATTAGAATTGGCTTGTCAAATGAGAAATCGTCAACAAGCCACATCCCATCTTTATAGTTTTGATTTGATGGAAGAGATTATGCAATTTTTAGGCAATAGTCCCTATTTTCAAATTCCTATTATCCAAATTTGGTATTATGCTTTCCTACTATTAGATGAATCTCAATTAGACCATTATCAAAAGTTAAAACAGCTATTACAAGCACACAATAATTTACTTTCATTTGTAGAAAGACGAGTCTTATATACCTATTTGGAGAATTCTTGTGCACAGGTTATACCCACACCTATGGGTTATTATGCTGAATTATTTGATTTATATAAATTACAGCTCAAAAATAAGGTCATTTATACCAATGGTTATTTACCTCCTATGATTTTTAGAAATATCATTACAGTAGCACTCAAACTCAAAGAAGTGAATTGGGCAGAGCAATTTTTAGCAGAGCATCAACAGCGAATTATACCAGACTATGCCGAAAAGGAAGATATGGTTAGTTTGTGTAAGGCTTTACTGCTTTTTGAACAACAAAAATATGGGGCTGCTTTGGATTACCTTAATTTACTCAAATACAATAATATCTATACCAAATTGGATGAGCGTCGCATCCGACTGAAAATCTATTATGAATTGGCTTATGATGATTTGTTTGATGATTTGGTCAATAGTTTTAGAAAGTTTATGAGTAAAAATAAAGCGAATATTGGGGAGGTATTCATTCAGTTGAATCGGAACTTTGTCAATATGATTAATAAGCTCAATACACATCACGATTTTACAACTAGTGCGGAGATTAAGTCTTTACAAGTAGAGATTGAAGGAATGGATTTATTGGCGGAGAAAGGCTGGTTATTGGGGAAGTTAAAGAAGGTATAGCTTTGGATTTATTGTCAATAGAAAGAGGGCTACTCTTAACTTGGGTCTATTATAGAATCAAGTTAAGAAGTAGCCTTTGTTATCAAACTTATTCCCTAAAACTTACTCATCTTACCTGTAGTAATATTCCCATCACTATCCATAAAACGATAGAAATAAAGTCCATTCGGTAAATCCTGACCATCGAAGGTTACTTCGTGGGTACCTGCTATTTGTCTGGTATTTTCTAGCAAACGTGCTATTTCTTGCCCATTCGCATTAAAAATACTTAGGTTAATGCTTTGATCTTCGCTTAGTGTATAACTTAATATAGTTGATTCACTAAAAGGATTTGGATAAGATTTTAAATTACTAATCGTACTTTTGTCTACTAATGCTGGATTTAGCTCTTGTAATACAATTGGGGGTGTTTTTTCCTCTGTTTTATAAACTCCTTCACAACCGTCGATAACTGCTAGGAAGTTGCAGCCTGCTTGGGCATGGAAGTCGGGTAGGAGGGTGATTTTGTTGCCTGCGTCGAAGGTAATATTGGTTCCAGGTTCAATAGTGGAAGTGCTGGTGATTTGATTACTAGCTTCAACATCACTAAATTCTCCAGTAGAGTAGGTTTGTATGATGTTGAATTCATCAAGGCAAGGATCAAGATTGCAACGACTTAAACAAGAAGCATTGTAAACTCGATCTCTAATTAAATCTCCAGGTTGTGGACCAAAACCAAGTGATAAGTCAATTCCAACTTCTGTGAGCAAATGACAATAACTCATAATAGTTCCAGCACTAGGTATAGGTCCTATGTCACAATCCTCATCTATATAGTCTTCATCTGCTTCTGGACCACAACCATCAATTGCTGTAAAGTCTCCATTCCATTCACAATTATGTGTGTGCCAAGGCCCCAAATTATGTCCAATTTCATGAGCAATAACCATTACCGTCCAAGAATAGGTAGGAAAATTATTGTAGGTATTTTCAATATTACTATAGGCATGGCTTAGAGCCTTATTACAAAGAGCATCTACTCTTGCTCTTCCTCCATTTCCGTAATTTCCTGTAGTCAATAAATGTGCTACATCGCCATTAAATGTGCCTCCCACTTCATTCCTAAAATCTGAAAGTGCATCGGCGGAACTGTTTGTACTGTAAGAATCTGGTCCTGTCCATACCACTATTTCAGAAATGCTTGTATTGACATTTTCATTTTGAAAAATTAAATCTACTTGATTATAAATACCAAGTAGATAATCAACTGTATTCTGAACACTACTTCCTCTATCTATATACATTTGATGATCACATTCAAAATATACTCTTACACAATTGTCAGGATTAGGAACTGAAGATCTTGAGTGATTGGGGGTAAGGTCTGTAGATCGAGCATTATTAGTATCATCTGTATCACATACAAAGTTATTACGTATCTTCAGGTTTTCCGCTTCATAAAATACGTGTTGGATATTTCGATTTTGCTCACTATCATCAACAGGACCTAAAGTATACTGCTTGGTTCCATGAAAAATACCTCCAATAATCCGGTCATTAAAGATACTTATAGCAGCTATAGATTGTGTTTGTCCTTTAATGATTCCTCTATAATGAATTCCTGCCTGATAATCAACAACTTTTTCTTGACCGTCTCCCTTAGTTTTAACTATAAAGTCTTTTGTCACTACATCCTGTTGAACCAATTCTAATTCCAATATTTGATTGTCATTAGGAATGGCCAAAGTCAGACTTTGGAGATTTTTTTGTCTCAATGTTGTTAATTCTTTTGTATTGATCTGCAATAGGGTTTCATCAG
This sequence comes from Bacteroidota bacterium, assembly GCA_020628015.1. Lineage (GTDB taxonomy): Bacteria > Bacteroidota > Bacteroidia > Chitinophagales > UBA2359 > JAHDFT01. The sequence goes on along the minus strand of JAHDFT010000145.1, from coordinate 7,817 downwards.
ATACCCATTGTTGTACATTTGTTTTGCGAGCATTTTGTACATCTATTTCTAATAGTTTAACTGGTTCAAAATTAGCCCCCTTTGTTCTGTTTTTCTCTATTAATTGAGCAATAGAAGTATTTTGTGCTTGTATTATATTAGGCAAAATTAGTAAGGTAAAGCCCCCAATTAGTAAGGTCAATAGCTTGCTATATTGCCTCCATTTAAGAAAGTTTATTTTTTTCATTTTGAAGAATTTATAATGATTATGAATTGGTTTGTAGGTAAAAGAATGGGAGCTTGGATTTTACTTTTCTTCCAATTCAATAAGTCATTTCTTCAAAGCCTCATTCTCTTTTTTCAAATCAATTACATACAAAATCAACTCCTCTATTTTCTTCAGTAATTTGGTAGATAGTTTTCCTAGTTCAAAATCTCAGGAAACTTTATGAATGTATAGGATTCATAAGTTTGGATTATTATTGTACAATAGGAGTGTCTTATATACTGTACTATTATAGAAGTAATAGGGGAGGGAGTTAGATTTAATTAAAATAAAAAGGGTACTTCTTAGCTTTACTTGTATAATAGATAAGCTAAGAAGTATACCCTTCTAAACTTATTCACTAAAACTTACTCATCTTACCTGTGGTAATATTGCCATCGCTATCCATAAAACGATAGAAATAAAGTCCATTCGGTAAATCCTGACCATCGAAGGTTACTTCGTGGGTACCTGCTATTTGTCTGGTATTTTCTAGCAAACGTGCTATTTCTTGCCCATTCGCATTAAAAATACTTAGGTTAATGCTTTGATCTTCGCTTAGTGTATAACTTAATATAGTTGATTCACTAAAAGGATTTGGATAAGATTTTAAATTACTAATCGTACTTTTGTCTACTAATGCTGGATTTAGCTCTTGTAATACAATTGGGGGTGTTTTTTCCTCTGTTTTATAAACTCCTTCACAACCGTCGATAACTGCTAGGAAGTTGCAGCCTGCTTGGGCATGGAAGTCGGGTAGGAGGGTGATTTTGTTGCCTGCATCGAAGGTGACATTGGCACCACTTTGAATTGTAGAATTGCTAATGATTTCATTATTGGCTTCAAGATCTGCGAAATCTCCATTGTTGTAGGTTTGGGTGATGTTGAGACTGGTGGGGCATTCTTGTGCTAATAATACTGCCTGGTAAGCGTCTACTAAACCATAACCCATTTCGTTATGCCAAGTTCCATTTGGTCTACCTGTTGTAGTTGAATAATTATATAAATCTGTTCTGACTTTCTGAGCTGATTGTTCAATAATGTCATTCACTTCTTGAACTGTAAGGTTGGGATTAACACTCAATACAAGTGCTGCTACACCTGCTATATGTGGACAGGCAGAAGAGGTTCCATTAAATCTACTAAAATAATTGTGGTTAGTATAAGTATTGGCGATTATTGCACAAGGATCAGGATTATAGTCTGGTATAACCCAACAAGAAGGGCCAATAAGATTACCTTGTCTATCTGTGGTGGGAATTAAAACCCCAGGAGCCACTATATCTAAAGTATTACCAAAACAACTTCCCCACCAGTATTCACCATCGCAGGAAGTTGGGCCTTGACTTTTTCGCTCTCCACAAGGACTCATCGCTCCTACAGCAAGAATATCTGGATTAGAATTAGCGGGATAAATTACCTCTCCATTATTATTACCTGCCGCAAAAACTACTACACTTCCTAAGCCTTCTCGCCCATTAGTTAATGCATTCGTGATAGCATCATCTATCAAGCTACTATTAAGAAAAAAACTATGTCCCCAAGAATTACTAATAACATCAGCTCCATTTTGCCAAGCCCAATTTAACCCATTCGCTAGTGATTGGTGTGCACTAGTGATTAGATGCAAGCTATTACTAATAGATATTAAACCAGCATTAGGTGCAACACCACTAATCCCCTCATTATTATTTCCTCTAGCTCCAGCAATACCTGCACAAGCCGTTCCGTGAGGACCATAAACTACTGATGAGTTTGCTCCTGTTTCTGAATCATAACCTGTACCTATTGTATTGTCTACTAAATCAGGATGATCCATTTCAAAACCCTCATCTAATACAGCAATAGTAACATTATCCCCTAAAGTAATATCCCAAGCAGCTTCCACATTAATATCAAAATCTGTCAAATCAATACCCAAAAATCCACCATGTTGTCCTGTATTATTTAAACCCCACTGATCTTCATAGTAGGTATCATCAGGAAAAAGTTGTACTCCACTAGTATTTTGAGCATCTTGTAAGAGTACATCTATCATTAAATCAGGTTCTACATACTGAAACAAACCAGTTTCATAAAATAGATTTGCCATTTGTAATGCATCTAGGGAATTAGGGGTCACACTTACCGTATACCATAAAGGCATGAATTGGTTGTTTCCTACTAGTTCTAAATTATGTAACTTAATTTGTGTTAGTAGTGAAGAAAAATCTGTTTCTTGTTTTAGCTTCACATAAAAGAAATTGGACAAACCAATTTTATCTCCATCTTTAGTTTTAAAGTAAGGAGCAACAATCAAATCTTTATTGGCTGTTCGAGTGGCTTGTATTTGTGTTAAATAAGCACTTTTAGAATGTCTTTTAGTCAATTTAATTTCTTTCCAAAATCGCACAGGATTTTTTTCTTCAAAGTTTTGAGGTTTCAATAAAGTCTGACTAGTGTTATCCCGTTGGCTTAAAGTGTGGTTGGGGTCAATAGCCACATTAATATGTACATTGTCTACCATGTTTTGGTTAGGAGCAGAAATAAAAAGATACTCTGGATTTAGTTCTAAAGCGATCTTAGTACCTTTATAGTAATAGAAGTATTCTTGTGCTGATAATTGTAAGGAAAATCCTATCAACAATATCAGCGATATCCATATTTTCATTATCATTATTTTAGAAAGTGATTGAATAAAGTCAATGTTATGTGACTGTGTGGGTCATTCTTAAAATTGATCTTTAGATTATTATTCCTTTTCTAATAATTCTAATCTTTCTTTTAGTTGCTCACTTTCAGTACTCAATTCCTTTAATTGGATGGTCAAGGTTTCTAATTGTTGATTTTTTTCTTGTAAAACTTCATTCTCTTCCTTCAAATCAATAACATACAAAGTCAATTCCTCTACTTTCTCTAATAATTTGGCAGACATTTCTGCTAGTCCGAAACCTCCTTCTGCTACTTCTTTTGCTGATGGAATACCAGGTAGGTGTCCTTTTTCTTCAATGTGGTTGGCTACTGTTTCTAGGCTTAGTAAGTTATAATCTTTGGCAAATACATAATCTGGCCAGTCAGCAAAGAGCTGTATTTGTAGTTCTTCCGCAATTGCTTTACCATTTACAGCTAAAGTATAACCATCAGGAACATAAGTTGTGTTAATACCTACTTGTGCATCATCAAATTCTCCATAAATAAGGGAGGTACTACTAGTTGCATGATTGGCAATATGAAGTCGGGCATTATTCGTTTCCCCTTTTCCTGCTTGATAACCAATTAAAACACTATTACTAATATTAGTGTTATATCCTGCTTCTCGACCAATAAAAGTATTAACTATACCTGCTGTGTTCTCTCGTCCAGCTTGGTCGCCAAGGAAGGTGTTTGAACTACCTTGTGTATTTAAATAACCTGCTTTATGCCCCACAAAAACATTAGCATTACCAGACTGATTCTTAAAACCAGCAAGATAACCATTAAAAACATTTTGGACACCAGTAGAATTACTAAAACCTACAAAAGAACCTGTAAATGTATTACTGTGACCAATAGTGTTATTTATACCAGCATAAGCTCCTGTAAAGGCATTATTAGTGGCATTATTTTTATACCCTGCATAAGCTCCTGTAAAGGTATTATAGCCTCCAGATCTATTATTATAACCTGCTTGAAAACCATGCATAGAATTTGCAGAACCTGTATTGGTATTATGTCCTGCATTTTCTCCTGTAAAAACATTATAATCACCTGTTGTGATACTTGCTCCTGCACCAATACCTGTACTGGTATTACCAGTTTGAGCATAAATAGATTCAGATAAAAAGAATAAAGAAACTAGAAATGCGGATAAAATAAACTGTTTCATTTGCCTTAAAATTTGAGATTAAAAAATAAATTCTAGTAGACAAATAAACCTAAATAGGTACTATGATAACAGCCTCGTTTGCCGACGATTTAGAGGGGCTGTATTTTCCATTTTACCGAATGGAAGATTAGATAGTAGGTCTTTTTAGCTTATTGTCTATTATTGAATAAGATATGATTCAAGTTTGAGTGATAAAGTAAAAAGAGGCTTGTTTTAACTCCTACTTATTTCTATAGAGATGAACCAAGTTGAGCATTAGACTCCTTAAACTTATTTTTCACTTGTTCCTTATGTAAAATGAATAAAATTTTAGTAGAGTAAATATTGTTTTTTTGTTTGATAAAGGCATAGCGGTAAAAATGGATTTTACCACCATACCTAGCACTTAAGATTTATCTTATATTATTGTTATTTATTATTGTTTGAGTTTTTTTAATATTAAAGAGTTTTGGGCGTTAAAGATTGTTTGTTTGTTTGTTGATTGTGTTTATCTTGTTTGGTATACTACAAAGATGCGTTATAATACCATGAATTGTAAATACTCTTTTGGAGAGGAGTCTTTATAGTGGCTTGTTTTGGTGGAAGAATACTAGGAAATATGTAAAAATTAGAGAATAGCCTAGGTTCTTTTTATTTCATTATCTGTTGACCAAATAAAAAAGAGGGCTACTTTAAACTTAGATCTATAGAGACAGACCAAGCAGTATCCCCCTTAAACTTATTTACCAATTGCATGATGGGTCATGCTGAATGAATAATGTCACTATTTATTTTGAGAGGAAGGCATAGCAATAAAAATGGATGTTTTATTACTATGTCAATGGGTTAATTTTATACAAATGTAGATTATAGTAATATTGATAATAAATACACTTTTAGTAAAAAATCTTTATAGTTATTTGTTTTTACTGAAAGGAAATCGTCTTTTTTTGGGAAAAAGGTAAAATGATCCAGTAGGTAATTGAAAATGAGTATAATTGTTAGATCACTAAACGGAATGACATCATAAAAAATCCCCACTTACTAAATTGTAAGTGGGGATTGTGCTTATTACCTTCTATGCTCAATAATGAAGCATTTTAAAAGTGTTTCTGGTGAATAGATTAATCCGTTTTTATGCTTATTTTACTTTAATGAATTTGCCTTGCTGTTGTATTTCATTCGTTGACAGGGTATAATATAAAATGCCTTCTGGAAGATGACTAAGGTCTATATTCAGGCTTTGTTTTCCTCTACTTTGTACTGTTTTTGTCTCCCATACTTTTTTGCCCAAAGTATCGAAAATACTTAATGTGACAGAGCTTTTTTCTGCTAGTTCATACTGCATTAAGCAATGGTCTTGTGCAGGGTTGGGGGTGATTGTTGTCAGGCTAATGGATTCAAAGAGATTAGTGGCTGTTTTGCCAGTTGGGTCACACTCAGACGTGCCATCAGGAGTAGAAAAGAAAAGTGTGGCACCTCCACCAGTAGGAGAAGTAAGCAATTCTAGGAATTTAGCAAACGCTATACAGTTTTTTTCGGCAGAAAGAGTAGGGTCAACAAAAAACTCTAAATCTCCAGGTGGATTGCAAATATCTTGTGTGCGATAAACTCCATTTATATTGTATTCAGCCCAAAACTCAGCGCATGAAGTTTCTTCTCCCTCACTATTTTCTCTACTAGCTATATCATTAAAATCGATCATTGAACAATCGCCTATTTCATCATAGTCACAAGGACTTGCGGTTCTATACCCCCCAATATCTATAAGATAAACAGGATCAACTGTTGCTACAGCAGTAAGGTTAGTTGCTAATTTACAAAATGGCTTAGAGGTATAATTATTAGTACAAACAGTACGAACACAAACTTCAATTCTATCATTGTCACGTAAAGGGGTACTAATAAATAAACTAGCCCTAGTGGGAGTATAGGTGCCAATCAATAGTCCATTTATGTGGAGAGAAACTTTGTACTCAATTACGTTGCCCATATCTTCCCACCTCAAACTAAGTTGATTTGACGAGTAAGAGTTGATTATAATATAACCAGGTGCAAGGCACTGGGGAGTGTATGACTGAGGGGTGTTCTCGGGTGCTTTTTGTTGTTCTGGTATGGAAATGTGTTTTGTCTGTGCTATACATTGATTAGTCAATAGAAATAATAGTAAGTAAGCAAATGCTAGTGTCAATTTTTGAGATAAAGAGTTTCTTGTTTTCATGGTAAGTCGTGGTTTAAATTTGGTAAATAGATTTGGGTCAATAATTGGTTTTTTTAGTGTGCTATTATTAGCTTTATAATGATAACAAGGCCTTGTCAATAAGATCGAGAAACCATGAATGACATATAGTTCAATTCTATGTCAGTTCAGATCCACTAAATAAATGGCTTCTATATCCTAAGTTATAAAAGTAATTCTCATAAATATTTGTTTTACAGTTAATTAAATTTTTTTTTGGATAATCAAATATATATTTATATTCTTTTATAATCAATTACCCTTTTTTAAAAGAATCTCAAAAATGATCTAGTAATAAATAATAAGGAATATGGCCGAATATATTTCTGTTCCATCACTAAGTTTAGCCTAAGTAAGTGAACAAAATTAAGCGTCATTTTTGACGAAATTGTTTTTTACTTGCCTAATGGAAAAAAGTCGTCATAAAATGTGTCGGGTAGTTCTGTCCGTCTACTTAACTTACTAAGAAGAAATACTAAAATTGATAAAAAATCCCCACTCACAATATATTGTAAGTGGGGATTGTGCTTATTACCTTCTATGCTCAATAATGAAGCATTTTAAAAGTGTTTCTGGTGAATAGATTAATCCGTTTTTATGCTTATTTTACTTTAATGAATTTGCCTTGCTGTTGTATTTCATTCGTTGACAGGGTATAATATAAAATGCCTTCTGGAAGATGACTAAGGTCTATATTCAGGCTTTGTTTTCCTCTACTTTGTACTGTTTTTGTCTCCCATACTTTTTTGCCCAAAGTATCGAAAATACTTAATGTGACAGAGCTTTTTTCTGCTAGTTCATACTGCATTAAGCAATGGTCTTGTGCAGGGTTGGGGGTGATTATTGGGTGGTTAATGTGTACCAGAGGATTGACTGCTGTTTTAGGACTAAACTCACAAGAGCCTATATCAGCAGAGACAAAGAAACTGGCATTATAGGTCATATAATCTATTAAATTTTGGAAATTCTGACAGTTTAAGTCATCATCTCCTGTATTAAGATTTATATTTAAATCTGGGTTAGAAAGAGCGTCGCAAATATCTTGTGTTCTGTAAATAGATTTGCTATTATAAGAAACAAAAGAACAGGTTCCCATAGCATTATCAAAATTAATATATGGACAATCATTTATGCCTACACCTAAAGGCGCACAGACATTGGTTGGGGTGTTCATGATATAAACAGGGTCAACTGTTGCTACGGCAGTAAGATTAGTTGCTAATTTACAGAATGGGGCAGAGGATGTGTTTTTACTGCAATTACTAGTCACACAAACTTTAATCTGCTCCTTGTCTTCCAAAGGGTTAGCTAATGGGATATTTAGTGGATTATTTGTAGTGTTAGGGTTGTAGAAAATAGTTTGATTGTTTATTATAACAGAAACCTCATAATCAATTGCCCCACTTACACTTTCCCATTCTATAACCAAGTAGTTTTGAAATTGAGGGACAATTATAATATAACTAGGGGGAAGACATTGTGGAATAATTACTTGATTATTGTTGTTTGCT
>JAHDFT010000144.1 GCA_020628015.1 Bacteroidota bacterium | reverse complement strand
TATAGCGACAAATTAAACAACAAGATGTGGGAGTTATTTTTTAGCTGTTACTAAGGGCTTATTTTATAGGTATTCATTCGATCCAATAGACATAAAAACATAAGTATACTTATGTTTTTATGTCTTATTTTAAGGAATTGTAGAAAATAAATTAATTTTCTTGAACATTTATTTTTTGTTACTATTCCTAATATTACCTAATAAGCGTTAATATCTACAGATTATGAAAAATTCCTTTTCACATATTGCGTTCTTGTTTTTGATTGCCTGTTTGTTATTAACAAGTGCTTGTTCCAGAAAAAATTATAAAAAAACAGCTAACTATGATCCAAAACATAGAAAGGGAGAAGTAATGCCCAATGGAAATCGTCCTTCTGGTGGGACAACTAAAATTCCTTCTGATAGTCCTACAGCAGATAATACTAAACCACCAAAGACTAAGCCTAGTGGTAATAAACCTACAACAATACCTGGTGGGACTAAACCGCCAAAGACTAAGCCTAGTGGCAATAAACCTAAACCACCAAAAGAAAAGGAAAACGAACCAGCAACGGAGATACCGACTAAGAATGATAGTGATGGAAAGGTGATTGTACGCCCATCAGGAAGCCCCAAACCTAAACCAGTAGAAAGCAAACCAGCAGAGGATAAAAAAGAGGAAGACATTCCTATTATTTCTGTGCCTATGCCTCCTAAAAATGACACGCCTACTAAGCCTCCCAAAACACCACAACCTTCTACTCCTAATACAGATCAGGGCAAAGGAAAAATTCCTCCAGCTCCACCCATGAACAAAAATGGCAATAAGAGTGAAATTTTGGATTATGTAGAATGGGATTTTTTATACAATAGCCATACCGCAGCAGGTAGAAAATTTAATCTAAAACATTTTTCTTTACCTGTACCTGGAGAGCCTAATTTGGAGTTAGAAGCAGTAACCTGCAAGCCTGCGAATGGTTATACAGGATATTATGAAGCGCAAAAGGCGAATAAAAAACGGATTGTCATGCATTTTACCGTTGGTAATCTAAAAAGTGATGTCAGTACTTTGACCCCACAAAAAGCAGGTCATGCGAAGTGGCGAATGTCTGTTCCTTTCTTGATTGCTAGAGATGGTACCATTTATCAACTGTTCCCTTCCAAATATTGGTCGCATCACTTAGGTTCTGGTGCTATTGGTGGAAATGAGAAAGCGAGCAAAGAAAGTATTGGTATTGAATTATCGAATTATGGGCCTTTGGTTCGAGATGGCAATAACTTATTGACCGCCTATTCTAAGCCAGGTAAACCAGACGTATATTGTACTATAAACGAGACACAAAAATATACCAAGTTACCTACGCCTTTTAAGGGTTATCAATACTTTGCGACCTTTACAGATGAGCAATATGAGAGCTTGATTGTTTTATTGCGTTACTTGACCAATAAGTATAAAATTCCTCGCAAATTCTTATCACAAAGCAGCCGTTTCAAAGCCAGTTCTTCTACGGCTGGTTTTAGAGGTATTAATACGCATTTGAATTATCGAAAAACGGGTAAATGGGATATTGGCCCTGCTTTCGATTGGGAACAGGTCATTTCGGGTGTACAGGCTCGGAGGTATGTGAAGAATAAAACGAAAAAGAATTAGGAGTAACAAACAAACGCTATTATAACTTTACACAAAATGGGCTTGATGAATTCATATTTATGTTGAATCATCAAGCCCATTTTCATTTACTTTGTATTTGATTGATATACTACCTACCTGTTACATCGCTAACTCAGTTACCGTCAACCAAGCCATCAAGCCCATGCCTGTTTTTAGTGATGCTTCATCAATGTCAAAGGTTGGGGTATGTACTCTTGAAGTGATCCCTCTAGCCTCATTTGCCACACCTAAACGATAGAAACAACCTGGAACTTCTTGTGAGAAATAAGCAAAATCTTCGGCAGCCATTCGCTTAGGCATATCCCATACATTTTCCTTACCCATATAATCTTCTGCTGCTGTTCTACAGCGATCTACTAGTGCTTCATCATTCACCAAACAAGGATAACCATACTTAATATCTAATACACCTGTTCCGCCCATACTTTTGGGAATCAAATCTACCATTTGTGCCAATTGAGCATGTACCTTTTTGCGCCAATCCTCATTCATCATTCTTAAAGTCCCAATAATCTTGATTTGATTGGGGATAATATTCGTGGCTCCTCCTACTGTATTTACCTTTCCAAAGGTGAGTACGCTAGGAGAAAAGGGATCAGTAAAACGACTGACGATTTGTTGTAGTGAAACCAGTAGTTGAGCGGCAATCATTACAGGGTCAACGGATAATTGTGGTACGGCAGCGTGTCCGCCTTTTCCGTTGATGGTAATGTATAGTTCATCAGCAGAAGCCATTACCTTTCCCTTGTTAAAAGCAACGGTTCCACAAGGTAATAAAGGATGTACATGTTGCCCAATAATGTTTGTTGGACTAGGATTTTCTAAAACTCCATCTTTGATCATTAAAGAGGCTCCACCAGGTAATCTTTCTTCACCAGGTTGGAAAATCAATTTTACCGTTCCCTCAAATTGATCTCGCAATTCATTTAAGATTCGGCTGGCTCCTAGTAAACTTGAAGTATGGGCATCATGTCCACAGGCATGCATAACCCCTTCATTTTTAGATTTATAAGGTACTTCATTTTCTTCTAAAATAGGTAGGGCATCCATATCTGCCCTTAGTGCCACTACTTTTTTATCTGGATTTTTACCTTTGATATATCCCACTATTCCTGTATCTGCGACACCATTTTGAAAAGGAATCCCCCAATTACTCAATTTTCCCTGTACAAAAGCAGAAGTTTCATATTCTTTAAAGGATAACTCTGGATGCTGATGGATGTGTCGGCGAATATCAACGATTTCTTGGTGATATTGATCGGCTAAGGTTTTTATTTGATTTAACATTTTGTACATTTTTTTGAATGGGGTATTTTGGTTTCAATATTCGTTATAAGAAACAAGTAAAATTAAGGTCTAACCTTATCTCTTACAATGAATGCTCTAGGAAAAATGGGCTTTAGTTCAAGATACATGCGATAGGCCTCAAAACGGTCTGTATAATTGCCTATTCTGAGTTTGAAAAAAGGAGCTTGATAACTCTGATAAGTTGGGACATTCCCATACATGCTTATCAAACGCATTTTTTCATTCTTAATCGTTTCTCTTTTTGTATCTTGAATGATTTGAATGCGGTAGCCTGGTACTTTAGCGACTTTGCCTCGTTCTTTGGTATGGATGTGTATGAGATGGTCGATTCTTGGATCTCCCAAAATAGAAATTTGTCCCCCTATATTATAGCCTGTCGTATCATCTAGGAAAATATCATCTACATAATCCATTACACCAGAAACATTACTCGGTCTACTAGGCTGGGGGGGCAAGACTACTTCCTCATCAGTATTATTATATTGTTCTAAATCATCATTTCCATCTGTATTTGTATCTGGTTGCAGATTAGAAGGAGCAGATTCATTAGAAGAACTTTCCCCACTATCTGTATAAGGCAAGGGAGATTCAGTATCATTTTTAACCGCCTCATAAATCGCCTTTTTTTCTTCCTCTGTTACAGGAATCGCATCTCCTTGTGCAAAAGCAACGCCTCCCCACAAAACCAGTATTAAAATATAGCCCAATTGTTGTTTCATAATAGCACCATTTTTACTTGCAAATATACGGTTTTATATTTTAGTCAAGATTGAGGATATAAAAAAACTTGGTTAATTGAAGTATTCTTTCAACTAACCAAGTCCCTATTATAGTATATCATTGAATGATAAAATTCCGTTTTTCCTAAACTTCCTGACGACTTTTTTTACCATGACAATGCTTGTATTTACGTCCGCTTCCACAAGGGCAAGCATCATTTCGACCAACTTTAGGCATTTGACGACGGTAAGTTTGCGGAGTTTGATCTCCACCCTTATTTGCCGTTGTTTGCGGTTGATCTTCTCCACCATCTGCCGCACCTGGACGACTCGTTTGCATTTTACTCATGTCCGTCTTGCGTCTAGCTCTTACCTCTTCTACCTCATCAGAATCCTTAATTGGAATGGTGCTTCGGAATAAGAAAGAAGTAACCTCTCGATTCATTTCTCCCACCATATTTCTAAATAAGCCATAAGATTCTTGCTTATAAATCAACAAAGGATCTTTTTGCTCATAAGTTGCCGTTTGTACTGCCTGTTTGAGGTCATCCATTTGGCGAAGATGCTCTTTCCAAGCATCATCTAAGAAACTCAAGGCTACCGATTTTTCTAGTTCCTTAACTACTGATCTACATTCACTATCATAAGCTTTTTGTAGATTAGCAACAATACGGATGCCTTGACTTCCATTCATAAATGGAATGGCTACTCGTTCAAAGCTCTGTCCTTTGTCTTCATACAAACGGTTGATTACTGGAAGTGCCGCTTGTCGAAGTGATTCCATTTTTCGTTTGTAGAAAGCCGCTACTTCATCATATAATTTGTAGGCAATCTGTTCTACTTTTTGCTTCTCAAATTCTGCCTCTGAGATTTCTGTATCCAAAGCAAAATAACGAATGATATCCATTTTAAACTCTTCATAAACCCCTTCTTCCGAAGCATAAGGTTTATGCTCTTCTACAATATCAAAACAAAGATCGCTAAAGGTATTTTGTAAATCAATCGACAATCGTTCACCATGTAAGGCATGACGACGCTTGGCATAAACAACCGTTCTTTGTGCATTCATGACCTCATCATAATCCAATAATCGCTTACGAATACCAAAGTTGTTTTCTTCTACCTTTTCTTGTGCTTTTCCAATGGATTTACTAATCATCCCATGCTGGATCACTTCACCTTCCTCATAACCCATTCGATCCATCACTTTAGAAATCTTTTCTGAACCGAATAAACGCATGAGTTTATCCTCTAAAGACACATAAAACTGGGAACTTCCTGGGTCTCCTTGACGACCAGAACGCCCTCTTAACTGACGGTCAACCCGTCTGGAATCATGTCGTTCTGTACCAATAATGGCCAATCCACCAGCTTCTTTTACCCCTTCTCCTAGCTTAATATCGGTTCCTCGACCTGCCATATTTGTTGCGATGGTTACATTTCCAGGTTTACCTGCTTCTGCAACGATTTCAGCTTCTCGGAGGTGATTCTTGGCATTCAATACATTGTGCTTGATGCCTCTTTGTGTTAATATCTTACTAAGTAATTCTGAAATATCTACAGAAGTCGTACCAACCAATATAGGTCGTCCAGCCGCTTGAATATCTAGAATTTCTTGGATGACTGCATTGTATTTTTCTCTTTCGGTACGATATACCAAGTCTTCTCGGTCATCTCTAAGAATAGGTCTATTGGTAGGAATAACCACCACATCTAAGTTGTAGATTTCCCAAAACTCCCCTGCTTCTGTTTCTGCCGTACCTGTCATTCCTGCTAATTTGTGGAACATACGGAAGAAGTTTTGTAGGGTAATTGTCGCAAAAGTCTGTGTTGCTCCTTCAATCTTTACATTCTCCTTTGCTTCTATTGCTTGGTGTAATCCATCAGAATAACGTCTTCCTTCCATCATACGTCCTGTCCCTTCATCGACAATTTTCACCTTCTCATCCATCACTACATACTCTACATCCTTTTCAAATAGGGTATAGGCTTTCAATAATTGTTGTACAGAGTGTAAACGCTCAGATTTAACCGCAAAATCTTGGAGTAAAGCATCTTTGGCAGCTCTCAACTCCTCCTTTTCTATATCAGAGTTTTCTAGCTCTGCAATTTCAGAACCGATGTCTGGCATGACAAAGAAGTTTTCCTCTTCACCAGATTGGGTAATGAGTTCTGTCCCCTTTTCGGTTAAATTAACCTGATTTTGCTTTTCTTCAATAATGAAGTACAACTCTTGATCTACCTCTGGCATTCTTTTGGATTGCTCTTGCAGATAAAAGTTTTCTGTATCTAATAATATATTTTTTACACTTGGATCACTCAAATATTTGATGAGTGCTTTTGATTTTGGTAAACCTCTATGCGCTCTTAATAAAGCTAATCCACCTTCATATTCTCCAGTATCACCAGCAGCAATTGACTTTTTGGCTTCTGCTAAATAATCTCGAACCAGTCTTTTCTGAGCATTGACTAATTTCTCAATTCTTGGCTTTAACTCATCATACATATGCTCATCTCCTCTTTCTACTGGTCCTGAAATGATCAATGGAGTACGTGCGTCATCAATCAAAACAGAATCCACCTCGTCAATCATCGCAAAGTGCAGCTTGCGCTGAACAAGTTCATTAGGGTTTCTAACCATATTATCTCTTAGATAGTCGAAACCAAATTCGTTATTGGTACCATAGGTAATGTCTGCCAAATAAGCCTTTCTACGATCTGTCGAATTGGGTTTGTACTTATCAATACAATCTACCGTTAAGCCTAGGAAGTTGAAGATTGGAGCCATCCATTCGGAGTCCCTTTTGGCAAGGTAATTATTTACCGTAACAACACTAACTCCATTACCAGCCAAACCATTCAAATAAGCAGGTAGCGTAGCCACTAAAGTTTTTCCCTCTCCTGTTGCCATCTCTGCCACCTTTCCTTGATGTAATATCACTCCACCAATTAACTGTACATCATAGTGAACCATATTCCATGTTACCTCTCCACCAGCAGCCATCCAAGTCGTTTCATAAATAACCTGATCCCCTTCGATTTGCATATGTGGTAAGTCTACAGCCAAATCTCGATCCAAGTCTGTAGCTGTGGACTTAATTTGCTCTGCTTCCATAAATCGACGAGCCGTTTCTTTTACTGTAGCAAAGGCATCAGGTAAAATTTCCATTAACACCTCTTCTAAAGCCTTATCCCGTTCTTTTGTCAGTTTGTCAATTTCCTTATAAGCCTCATCCTTTTGCTCAAAATCCATCTCTAGGTCATTCTGAATAGATGCTTTGATTTCTTCAATATCTGCATCAATTTCAGAAAGATATTCAGCAATACGTTCTTTAAATTGACGAGTCCTATCCCTTAATTCATCGTTAGTCAGTGTATCTAAACCAGTATAAGCAGCATTAACTTTCTTAACGAGTGGCATTACCTCTTTAATGTCTTTATCTGACTTATTACCGAAAATAGCATTAATGACTTTATTTACGAAGTCTAACATTATTATAGTTTTTTACAAAATGAAGTAGAGTTTTTAGCTATTGTTTTTCTACTCTTCTTTTGTGATTTTTATTTTTTATTGTAGGTCTAATCTTTTTATAATTGATTAGATGAAATTAACTACTCCTTATATATACTCTTATAAAAGGAATTAGTTCTTATGTAGCAGTAAAAAAATATCTTCCTCATTTTGATTGACAAATTTAAACTCATACTTTGTTAAAAAGCCTCGTCTAGGGTTAAATTTCCTTAATCAAAATCGGGAACTTACTTTTTACTCGTTACTATACTTCCTCATTTGTAATCTATTTTTCACAAAAGTAAAACTTTTATTTGATGAAAAATAAAGTATACATTTTAGGAATAGGTCATTGTGTTATTTCGCTACTAGATTAGTTCTAAATAATAGCAATTGGAATGACAAAGATTATTCCTTTATGTATTTTACTGTAATAATGTCGGTTTTTTATATCCGTACATGTCATTTTTTCCTACTCTCTTGACAAAAAATCATAACTTTTTGAAGATTTAAACGTTATTAATAAGTAATACATCCATAATCCCAAATTCAAGTAATTTTTTTTGAAGCTAAGTAACAGCTAAAAAATAACTCCTAATAAAACTATTATATCCATCAATTCAAAAATCATATAAGATGCTAAATTAAGTTAATAACGCTTTTTTTCTTATCTTTATGAGTCTATTACATTATTTTTTAAACCTTTTGGTTATAAATAACGCTATATATAAAAGATCCAAGCCCAATTTTTTCATTATTTAGCACATAAACGACTTGATTTTTAGTAATACCTCTCAATTATATATAGAAAAAGTAAAAAAATAAATTTCAATTTTGCTTAGGAAAATTTACAAATTTATTTTTTACTCATTCCATAGATAAGTACACAATCCTAGAGTTTGTAGCATCGACTTTTTTTTATAAACATAGATTTGATCTCAAATGGTCAAATCAATTAGATTCGCAAATATATAGAACTCCTTATGTAGTTGATGTAACTTATAAAATACGTAATAAATGAAAGATAGAGCACAGTATAGGTGTAGATTTGATTAGTGCTTTCATTTATTAAAACAAGATTTTAATCAATACCAAATATAATGACTAAGAGATGGGTTTACGTAGATGTGGATGATAACGTGATTAACGAATTACAGCAAACCCTGAAAATCAACAGAACTTTATGCAGATTACTTGTACTTCGAGGTATTAAAACTCCAGAAGATGCCCGCAAATTTTTCTATCCTTCTTTAGAAAAGGATCTCTATGATCCTTTTTTGATGAAAGATATGGATAAAGCGGTAGAGCGAATTGATGAAGCCATTCGCCGAAAAGAGAAAATACTGGTTTATGGGGATTACGATGTTGATGGCACAACGTCTGTCGCATTGGTTTACAGTTTCTTCAAAGATTTCTATTTCTATTTGGATTACTATATTCCAGATCGTTATGAGGAAGGATATGGTATTTCTACACAAGGAATAGATTGGGCAAAGAAAAATGGGTTTTCCCTAATCATTGCCCTAGACTGTGGAATCAAAGCAATAGAGAAAGTGGCCTATGCCAAAACATTGGATATAGATTTCGTTATTTGTGATCACCACCGACCTGGTGAGGTATTACCTCCAGCTCATGCTGTACTTGATCCCAAGCGTGCTGACTGCACTTATCCTTATGATGAGTTGAGCGGCTGTGGGATCGGTTTTAAGCTTGTACAAGCTTTTGCCGCAACCAAGGGTATTCACTTTAGTAAGGTGAAAAAAATGCTTGACTTGGTGGCGGTTAGTATTGCTGCTGATATTGTTCCGATAACTGATGAAAACAGGGTCTTAGCGTATTTCGGATTAAAACGATTAAATAGAAGTCCACGACCAGGTTTGCGCTCCTTGATTGAATTGAGTGCTAAAAACAAAAAAATTACGATTTCCGACATTGTTTTTATTATTGCGCCTCGTATTAATGCTGCTGGCAGGATGGATGATGCTAAAGCTGCGGTTCGCCTTCTGATTTCTACAGAAGGAATGATCGCCAAGGAGAATGCTAATGTTTTGCAGGAGAAAAATACACAACGACAACGGATTGATTCCGATATTACGGATCAGGCCATGAAAATCGTTGATGAGGAGCTAAGTGACCAAAATGTGGGTTGTAATGGCAACCGAAGTATTGTACTTTATAAACCCGACTGGCATAAGGGGGTTATAGGTATTGTTGCTTCGAGAATCATTGAGCGGTTTTACCGCCCTACGATTGTCATGACCTCTTCTAATGGCATGGTCTCTGGTTCGGCTCGTTCGATTCCAGGCTATGATATTTACAATGCCATCCATGAGTGTAGACCACTTCTGGATCAATTTGGCGGACATAAATATGCTGCTGGATTAACACTTAAAGAAGAAAATGTTGATAAATTTATCAACCAGTTTTCTTTAGTGGTAGAGTCTACTCTTGATGAATCGTTACTAGTGCCTGAAATTCTGATTGATTCGGAATTGGATGCAGTAGATCTTAATAAAGACTTTTTCCGTATTTTGAGGCGATTTGCTCCTTTTGGACCCGAAAACCTCAAACCAGTATTTGTAAGCAAAGACTTGGTGAATACAGGTTGGTCTTCGATTGTGGGTAATAATCATTTAAAAATTTATGCTCGCCAAGAAGGACAACAAAGCACCTTGAAAGGCATTGGTTACAATATGGGAGATCGTTATAAGGAGATCGCTAATGGAGAAAAATTTGCTGCTTGTTTTACCATACAAGAAAATCGCTACAAAGGATCAGTTAATCTACAGATGAATTTAAAAGATCTGAGACTTGATGACTTGATTGACTAAGGGACAGTAAAAAAATAATTTTTTATTTTGATTGATAAATTTAACCCTATACTTCGTTAAAAAGCCTCGCCAATGCCCTGCATTGCCTACGTTTTTTGCCTCGTCTAGTGTCAAATTTCCCTAATCAAAACTGTAAACTTATTTTTCACTTGTTCCTAACTTGATTCGATAGGTAATAATTTCAGCTTATGCTAATAATACTGGGTAAGTAATAGTCCATAATTTTCTAATTTTTGGGCTGTTACTTACCATTTTTTTTGTTATCTACTGACCTTTTATTTTAGTATAGGATATATTCCAAAATAGCTCAAAATCCTCATTTTCTAAACAAATCTTTTATCAAAATGACCCTTCGCTCTGAAAATCTTGTCAAGAAGTATGGAAAAAGAACCGTTGTTAATAAGGTATCAATAATGGTTAATCAAGGAGAAATTGTGGGTTTGCTTGGTCCTAATGGTGCAGGCAAAACGACTAATTTCTATATGATTGTTGGTTTGATTCGTCCTGATGGTGGGCATATTTTCCTTCAAGATAAAAACATTACTGCTTTGCCTATGTATAAACGGGCTCGTTTGGGTATTGGTTATTTACCACAGGAACCTTCTGTGTTCCGTCAATTATCTGTAGAGAAAAATATTCAAGCGGTTTTGGAAATGACCAAATTGACCAAAAAAGAGCAAGCCCATAAGTTGGAAACCTTATTAGAGGAATTTGGTTTGACGCATGTACGTAATAGTAGTGGTAATGTATTGTCTGGTGGGGAGCGTAGACGAACAGAGATTGCTCGTGCTTTGGCTGTTGATCCTAAGTTTATCTTATTGGATGAGCCTTTTGCAGGTGTTGACCCAATTGCGGTAGAAGATATTCAAACCATTATTGCCCAACTCAAGTTTCGGAATATTGGTGTATTGATTACAGATCATAATGTACAAGAAACCTTGTCTATTACTGAACGGGCTTATTTATTATTTGAAGGAAATTTACTAAAATCAGGAACAGCCGAAGAATTGGCAGCAGATGAGCAGGTTAAGCGGGTTTATTTAGGACAGAATTTTGAATTGAGGCGGAAAAAGGTGAAGCATTAATTATACACATAAATAAGTAACAGTCAAAAAATAATTTCCTCATTTTGGTTAGGAAACTTATTTTTCACTCGTTCCTAAGTAGTAA
>JAHDFT010000143.1:1372-11210 GCA_020628015.1 Bacteroidota bacterium | reverse complement strand
TAGCCACAAATTAACCGAACAAACATGCCTAATTTATTTTTTGCTTGTTACTAAGGAAATTAAGATCGTTTTGCTTAATTCTCTTAATGTTTAACTCTTTTCCACAAGTATATGAGGAGTTAAGGAATAAAAGCATTTCACTTTTGTCAAAACGCTAAAAATCATTCATGGCATGTCTTCATTATCCACTAAAAAGATAGCCTTAATCGAGCCTTTTTGTGCCAGTTCTCATGAGCGTTGGCTGAAGGGGTTTTGTCAATATAGCCAACATGAAATTACCCCTTTCACCCTCTCTGGCCGCTACTGGAAATGGCGAATGCATGGAGGAGCGGTCAGCCTTGCCGAGGAGTTTCTAGCCCATGAAGGTGATTTTGATTATATACTAGTCTCCGATATGCTAGATTTAACCACCTTCCTAGCCCTTACCAGAGCCAAAACCGCCCATACACCAATTGGGGTCTATTTTCATGAAAATCAATTGACCTATCCTTGGTCGCCAAGTGATCAAGATGTTAAACTAAAGCGAGACAATCACTACGCCTTTATCAATTTTACAACAGCACTAGCCGCCGATCAATTATTTTTTAATTCCCAATATCATCTCGATAGCTTTTTACAAGCTTTACCTCGTTTTTTACAGCAATTTCCAGATTATAAACCTTTGGCAAGTATTAAAAAAATTGAGCAAAAAAGTCAGGTCTTGTATTTAGGGATGGATTTGGGAGCTTTGGATGCTTATAGGGATAGGGTAGGGGAGCAAGGATTTGGTGATCCGCCCTTGATTTTGTGGAATCACCGTTGGGAATACGATAAAAATCCCGAAGCCTTTTTCCAGCTTTTATTTCGATTAACAGATAATGAAGTGGCTTTTCGATTGGTTGTTCTGGGAGAGCATTATAGAAAGCAACCTGCCATTTTTAAGAAGGCTAAAGAATGTTTGTCGGAGCATATTGTACATTGGGGCTATGCTCCAGATAAAACGGCTTATGTGAAATGGCTTTGGAAAGCAGATTTATTACCTGTCACCTCCAATCAAGATTTTTTTGGGGGAAGTATTGTCGAGGCGATTTATTGTGGTACGATTCCTTTTTTACCCCATCGCCTAGCTTATCCCGAACACATTCCTAGTATTTTGCAGCACAAATACTTATATAAAAATGAAGAACAATTGTATCAAAAAGTGAAGAACTGGTTGAATTATCCAGATAGAAACGATATACCCCAATTACACGCACAGATGAAGCGGTATAATTGGGGTAATTGTATTCGTTTATATGATCGAGCGTTTTTGGGGAATGAATGAGTTGGATTTATTATCCTTCCAAAGCCTCAATCACTATTTGATATTGCTTGAAAAAGTACTTTTTATTACTCCACATAGCAATAAAGTAAACAAAGGCTCCATAGGCAATCATACCTCCATAGACCAAAGCTAGGGTCATTGGTGCATATGCATCAAATCCGATCATTAGGGCAAGTCCTAAAAAGATAAGCCCCATATAGATTAAGCTGCCATAAGTAGACCACCAGATGCGCTTTTGTAGCTTGGTTTTGACCTCTTGTAAATAATCCATACTTGTTAAATCGACATGTTGGTATTCAAACTGAAGGCGGAAGAGGACAAAAGGTAAACTCACCATACAAGCCAAACACAAAGTCAATCCTATAGCAGCTTGTAGATTCGTACTATATACGTCGATATTGAGGATTAATAGATAAATGGCTGCGATAAGTATACTAATGCTACCGATTAGGCTAATCATTCGATTGCGTTTTTCTGTTTTTTGAACTGTTGTCATGATGTTATCTATTTGATGATGATTAATAATTGGTGTAGATGCCTGAACATCCTTGTCTTTATTATTGGATGGAGTTACTTGACCCCATAATTCTTGTAATTCATTAAATTCCATTGTTTTATATTGATTGAGTTTTTGTAAATGATGAGCTATTGTATACTTATTTTGAATGATTATTAGCAACCAACTTTTTCAGCTTCTCCTTAATCCGATTCACCTTCACCCCCACATAATTAACACTAATTCCTGTTACCTCTGCAATCTCTTTATAACTCAGACCTTCGAGCAACATAAGCGCAATTAAGCGGTCTAGCTTTTTGAGAGATTGTATAGCTTGGCGCAATAATTGAAGTTGTTGTTCTACGAGCTGTTTTTCTTCAATCGTTTTATTGTCAGTAGCTTTAAACTGCATGGTGTCTGGTATAGGGACAAAAAGCTTACGTCTTTTTTGTTTTTTGCGGATATACATCAAACAGGTGTTCACTGTAATTCGGTAAATCCAGGTACTCCAAGCAGCATCACCTCTAAATCTATCCATACTTTTCCAAATTGCCACAACTACTTCCTGGAATAAATCCGCCACTTCTGTAGCATCTGAACTATATCCATAACAGATGCGGTAAATCTGTTGCTCATGTTGTTGAAGCAAAGTTTGAAATTGTTTTTTTTGATTGGTACTCATTATTGTTTTCCGTTGCGTTATTTGGCTATTTAGATGCTTATGAAATCCATTTCTTACAGTTTTTTAAAAAAAAATTTAGACCTACTTATATCTTATTTTGCCTAGTAATAGTGAGTAATGAAGTTCATAAGGACTTACTTACTTAGAAAATTATTAATACAATCAATTATTGAACATTTATTAAAAAAAAGTTCGTATATTATGGAATGCTTGATTTTATGACAGATAAGTATTGTTAAAAGATAAGCAAGCTATGAAATAAGATGATTGTCAGAAGCTAAAAATATAGTTAAAGTTTGTAAATTAGCGTTGGAAATAAATGATATTATTTATTCCTATGTGGAAGCATGGTAAATATTACCAAATTTTCACCATTGCAAACATCAAATTTTAACCCACTATATTATTATATTATTATGTCTATGTACGAAGATAGAGCGTATCGCCAGTTACCAATTTACAAGAAAGCAGGAGAGATTATTCAAACGACTTCTGCACTAATTGAGTCTTTTGAGGAGAAGGACTTAGCCGACCCAATTAAGGGGCTAATGATTGAAAATGCCATGACCATGCAGGCAAAAATTGTAAATGCAGAAGCTGGAGATTTTTATTCACACAGAATGGATAATGCCGTATTAATCAAATTAGCCGCAAGAGAGTTGCGTTCTCAAACTTACCTTTGCGAGGCTATGGAATTGACCTGTAGAGATTATTTAAATATATTGAGGGAGGAAATCGAAGAGTTTCGAGTATTGTATCTTTCTTGGGTAAAGTCTTTTGATGTGGCCAATGATATTAAAGATGAATGGAGTATAGATTAATTATCTAAATGATCTATTCATTAGTCATAACACATCCAAAAAACAAATTTTATAGCGGGCATTTTTAACTAAGACTAATTTTAATAAAATAAAGCATCCTAGCGAATTATTTGCCATATTATATAGCAGTACAAATTTATTTTTTCTAATAGCAATAGAACAAAGAATAATAGATAAGACCTAAACCTAACTTACTAGCCTCAATTTAATCTAAGCAGCCATCATAAACACTTCCATAGCCAACATTTTAGCCTTTTCTAAAGCTTCATAATCTACATAAAAATCTGCTCGCTCTTCTTCAAAGAATTGAATAATGTTTTCTGTTGGCATATTACCCACCAATGTACTTTGTGCAAAGGGACAACCACCAAATCCTTTCATTGCCCCATCAAAACGATGACAACCATTATTATAAGCCGCTTCTATTTTTGCACGCCAGTTAAAAGGCTCTGTGTGTAAATGTGCACCAAATTCAATATCTGGATAGGTAATCACCATCTGACTAAATAGGTGTGCAATATTCTCAGGTGTTGCCACACCAACAGTATCAGATAAGGAAATGGTTTCGATGCCCATTGTCTTAAAGCGGTCTACCCAATGTTCCACAAGGGCAATATCCCAAAAATCACCATAAGGATTACCAAAAGCCATTGATAAATAAACAATCAATTCTCGATTCTTCTTCAAACAAAGTTCGTAAATGTCTTGCACTCGACGGAAGGCTTCTTCTTGATTGGCATTGGTATTGCGTTGTTGGAAAGTTTCCGAAACGGAAAATGGAAAGCCAAGATAATTGATTTCCTCATAAGTTAGCGCATCTTCTGCACCTCTTTGGTTGGCTATAATGGCGAGTAATTTGGAATCGGTTTCTTCTAGGTCTAATCTAGGCAATACTTTCCAAGTATCCTTCATTTGAGGAATGGCTTTAGGAGAAACAAAACTCCCAAAGTCTACGGTATCAAATCCTACTTTTAAAAGTGCATTGATATAATCAACCTTCTTTTCTGTAGGAATAAACTGTGTAAATCCTTGCATCGCATCACGAGGACACTCAATAATTTTCATGTCATGTATTTTGTAAAAGGTATAGATAGGAAGCAGAATGGCATCCATATCTATACCACTTTCTTTTAATCTGTAGTAGGTCTATTATAACAATTACTAACGCTCATTAGTTGAATGAGGAGGCTTATTTTACTGTGGGGACAAGGCACGCCTTGTCCCCACATGATGATCACAATATTATACCACAATATTAATAATCTTACCTGGCACAAAAATGAATTTACGGATATTCTTGCCTTCCACCCATTTAACTACCTTCTGATGGGCTAGAATAATCGCTTCTGCGTCTTCTCTTTTCAAATCAACAGGTAATTCAATTTTGGCTCTTACCTTACCATTAATCTGCACAGGATAAGTCTTTGTCGATTCCTTGATATATTCTGGATTATAGGTCGGGAAACTTGCCAAATGTACGCTACCACTTTCTCCCAATGATTGCCAAAATTCCTCAGTAATAAAAGGAGCGAAAGGAGCCATTAAGAGGGTCAAATCTCTTAAAACGGTTTTATTTTTAGATTTCAAGCTATTCAACTCATTCACACATTCCATAAAAGCACTCACACAAGTATTGAAACTCAATCGTTCAATATCTTCGCTCACCTTTTTGATCGTTTTGTGAATTGCCTTTAGTTCCTTAGCAGAAGGAGCCGCATCACTCACCTGTGCTTTATCCGACTCATCAATACTAAATAAATTCCAGCATTTTTTGAGGAAACGAGAAACCCCCTCAATACCATCTGTATTCCAAGGCTTACCATGTTCCAAAGGACCTAAGAACATTTCAAATAAACGCAAACAATCTGTACCGTATTTCGCTACAATATCATCAGGATTGACCACATTATACTTGGACTTTGACATTTTCTCGATTTCCGCACCACAAACATACTTACCATCCTCCAAAATAAATGTCGCATCCGCATAATCTGCTCGGAATTGCTTGAAAGCTTCGGTATCTAAGACATCATTTTTGACCATCGAAACAGGCACGTGCAAACGACTCACCTCATAATCCTTTCTCAAATTATAAGAAACAAATTGATTGGTATTTTTGATGCGATAAGCAAAGCTAGAACGTCCCTGAATCATTCCCTGATTGACCAAACGCTTAAATGGTTCATTGGTAGATACCCAGCCTCGATCATACAAGAATTTATGCCACATACGAGAATAAATCAAGTGTCCAACAGCATGTTCTGTACCACCGATATATAAATCGACATTTTGCCAATATTGCTCTACTTTAGGATCAACAAAATTGTCCTCATTATCTGGATCCATATAGCGCAAGAAATACCAGCTAGAACCAGCAAAACCAGGCATGGTATCCGTTTCTCGCTTTCCTTCAGCCGTATTCACCCAATCCGTCACCCTTGCCAAAGGAGCCTCACCCGTTCCAGACGGCTTGAAGCTTTCTACAGGAGGTAAAGTCAATGGCAATTCTGATTCGGAAATCGCTTGTGGAGTCCCATTTTCATCATAGACAATCGGAAATGGTTCTCCCCAGTAACGTTGACGACTATATAAAGCATCTCGGATTTTGAAATTCACCTTCCCTTTACCAATCCCCATTTCCTCCAAGCGTTGATTGACCGCTTTAATGGCATCAGGCACCTCCATTCCATCTACAAAGTCGGAATTAATCATGATGCCCAATTTATCCTTCTGGGTTGCACCTGGATATTTGGATTTATCAATAATATCAATAATTGGTAAGTTGAATTTAGTCGCAAAAGCCTCATCTCGTTCATCATCAGAAGGAACCGCCATAATTGCACCTGTTCCATAACCAATCAAGACATATTCACTAATCCAGATCGGCACTTTTTCTTGGGTAAAAGGATGGATGGCATAAGCTCCTGTAAAAGCACCTGTCACCTTTTTCTCCTGTTGGCGTTCTCGGTCTGTTTTGGCACCTGCATAAGCCAAGTATGCATCAATTTCCTCTTTTTGCTCGGTTGTGGTAATCTTTTTCACCAAATCATGTTCTGGTGCCAAAACCATAAAAGACACGCCAAAAATAGTATCTGGACGAGTGGTAAAGATTTCAAAAGTCTCCTCACTATCGGCAATCTGAAAGAAAATGCTTGCCCCTTCTGATCGACCAATCCAATTGCGTTGCATTTCCTTCATGGCATCTGACCAAGCCAAATCATCCAAGTCATTCAATAAACGCTCGGCAAATGCGGTGACTCTCAAAGCCCATTGTCGCATTTTTTTACGCTCCACAGGATGACCACCACGCTCCGAAAAACCATCTTTCACCTCATCATTTGCCAAAACCGTTCCCAAAGCAGGACACCAATTTACCGTCGCATAAGACTGGAAAGCCAAACGACAGGACATTAAAATATCTGCTTGTTCTTGTGCTGATTTTTGTTGCCATTCTTCGGCAGAAAAGGTGGGTAATTCATCCACGCCACCAGCTTGCACTCCTGTTGAACCATTCGCCTCAAACTTTTCGATTAATGTTTCAAGCGGTTCTGCCTTATTATTGGCAATATTGTACCAGCTTTTGAATAATTGGAGGAAAATCCATTGCGTCCATTTGTAATATTTAGGATCACAAGTAGAAACCTGACGCTTCCAATCATAATTGAAGCCTAAATTGTCCAATTGCTTTTTAAAAGTGGCAATATTATTATTGGTGGTTGTTTCTGGATGCTGTCCTGTTTCAATGGCGTATTGTTCGGCAGGCAAACCAAAAGCATCAAAACCCATCGGATGTAACACATTAAAGCCCTTTAGTTGCTTATAACGAGCAAAAATATCAGAGGCAATATAACCGAGTGGATGCCCGACGTGTAATCCTGCACCAGAAGGATAAGGGAACATATCTAGGACATAATACTTGGGTTTGTCGCTGTCATTGGGAACATGATAAATGTCATGCTCCACCCAATATTGCTTCCACTTTTGCTGCATCGCTTGGATGTCATAAGCTTTCATCGTCAATGTGTCATTGGCTTTCATTGTGATGGGTTTAAGATTTTAAGAAATAGGTTTATCTGTGTTTAGAGCATTTGGTTCACTCCTATACTTCCACAAATATCATCCCTAGAACGGTTGATAAGGGAATAAAATTCATAAAATGGCTGCAAAATTACGAAATTCTCTTTGTTTATTTATACTTCGTAGGGAAACAAAATATAATCACTCCTCCTTGTTTCCTACCTCTTCCAATAATAAAGCATAATAATCCTTTCCCTCTAATTTAGAACGGAACCATATTTTATAACTAATACCCTCTTCCGAACCTGGCTCAAAAGGAGGAACGGAATTGAGGTAGTCTTCTACCATTTTTTTAATCTTAGGGGATTCAAAAGGATGGAGCTGTTGGGTGCATTTATTGATGATTTTTAAAAAGGCTTTATCTTTTGCATAAGCTTCTTCCTTGAATAAGCTTCTAAATTTTTTATTGGCTTGAGCGATTTTGTATTCTAAGAAAAGCATGTCTTCATTATCATAGTGCAAAAGGATTTCAATGAGGGTGAGCCGCAATTGCAGTTCTTTGGGGAGGGATTTGTAAAGGTCATTGGTCAGTAATTTGGCAATGTGTTGCATGGCTTGGGATAAGTCTTTACAACAATAATAAATACTGACTAGATTGAGGTAGATAAAGAGGTCAAAGAAAGGTTGTCCTTTGGGACGGTTTTCTTGTTCTAATTGGTGAAGTAATTTTAGGGCGGCTTCACATTGGTCAGAATAGAAAAAGAGGGTGATTTGACATTGGTAATAAGTCCAAATGAATTTGGCTTGGAATTGTTTATTGTATTGATCTAAGGCCTTTTTTAATAAAACTAAATATTCGGCTGCTGCTTGGAATCGGAATCTTTTGAACATAGAATTAATGATCCAAACAATATTGACAATCTTTTTGGGATGCGTATCTAAATGATATAAGCCCTTTTTTTCAAAATCAGCGAAACTATCCACCAAATAGCGTTCTAAATCGGCATATTGTTGTTTGCGAAGGAGTAGGCGTTTGATGGAGTCATGTATTTTGAATTGTATTTTGGGAGATTGCAGTAATTCTGCTTTTAATTGTAGCTCTCTTTGGATGACCTCTAATTCTTCATTGAGTTGTAAATCTTTAATGGTATAATTGGATCTGGAAAGTCTATATACAACATGTCTTATTAGTTGATTGATTTCCAATAAGGCTTGATATTGTTGAATATTTTCTCTTTGTTTATCCAAATATTTTCTTAGGTTGATTGCATCATATTCCATCGCCATGAGGGTAATTTCTTCATAAATTATTAGAAGTAAATCGTGGTATTCCTTTTTGGCAGCCTGCCGTTCCATTTTTTTTAATAAATCATAAGCTTCTTTATACAATAATTTTTGGGTATAAATTTTAACTAAGCCCAGTTGATACAATAGTTTGGATTTATCGTCATTAGCTAGATGTAATAAAAATAAGGTGCGTTCCAGATCGTCCAATAAACGATTTTTGAGCTGATAGTAATTGTTTTTACTGCCATTGGGATAAATTTGACTTAGGATTTTATCCTCTGTCATTGGATTGGGTTTATTAACCAAATCAAATAAAGTCAAGACTTTTTGATCCCCTTTATAAGGTTTATTGGCTAGAAAAATCTTGAATTGTCGTTTTTCCTCCTTTGTTAAAGATTGAACAATCTCAAAAATATCTCGCATGGCTGGAATTAGAATTCAAAAAATAGGGCATACAATAACCTATTTTTAGTTTAAACGCATAAGAA
The DNA here is from genome assembly GCA_020628015.1 of Bacteroidota bacterium. Lineage (GTDB taxonomy): Bacteria > Bacteroidota > Bacteroidia > Chitinophagales > UBA2359 > JAHDFT01. The sequence goes on along the minus strand of JAHDFT010000143.1, from coordinate 2,116 downwards.
ATGCCCAAAAATAAGCAATTTTTTGTTTGGGTAAACCATTATCTTGTGGAATAGTTGGAGGAGGGATTGAAATACTAGCTTAGTAATTGATTCCTCTAGTAATAATTTTTAGAGTTTTGACAAATCCAATACTCGTATAGTTTCCTACCTATCAAGGTGTTTGAGAAAGAGGAAACATTAAGGAAGGTAAGAACATTAAGGAATAATGTAGTTTAAAAGCACTTAATTTCCTTATGGGCTTACTTAATCTTTACAGAATCATTTTAAAAGCAGAAAAACAGATATATGGCATGTATTTTTACTTAGAAACGCTTTTTTGAGAAGAAAAACAATTTCAATTTTATCCAAAAAAGAACTGAACGCATAAGAAAAGGCTCAAAAAAGATAAAAAAAACAATCCAAATATGCTGATCTTCGCATCAGAAAACAAAATTTCAAATCTATGCATTTAGGCTCAAAATCAAATTTTCTCACTTCTACTTTATTTTTCTGCTTATTGGTTGGATTTCTTTTTAGTGCATGTCAAAAAGAAATATCAAATGATCCGATTGATGAAAATCTTGTCACCCTGACTTTTACAGATGAAAATGGAACGGTGACTTATCCAATGATTATACAAGATTATATTGAACAAGAATATAATGCCGCAGTACTCGATGCGATTTTTTTGGTAGAGGATATGGGTTTTTCTTACTATGAGGTCTTATTGGATGATGGGACATGGCTGACTTTTAATTTGGAGGG
>JAHDFT010000143.1:0-1272 GCA_020628015.1 Bacteroidota bacterium | reverse complement strand
TTTAATGGCAATTATGAAATTGAATTGGAGAATGGATACGAATTGTATTTTAATAGCGAAGGAGATTTGATTTATGAAGATGATGATGATGAATATGAGGAGCATGAAGGGGAAATGGATGTACCGATTAGTGAACTGCCGATGGTGATTGTGAACTATATTGTTGAAAATTATCCCAATAGTACGATTGCACAGGCAGATATATTGGACGATGGAAGTTATAAGGTGCGGACAAGTGAGGATTTAGAATTGTATTTTGATGCTGAAGGAAATTTGTTGAATGTAGAAACTGAATTTAGATTGGAAATGGGAAGTTTAAGTTTTCCTGATACAGTACAGATAGGGCAAGAGGTGATTTTGGAAGCTTATGTCAGAAATGTCCATTTTTCACGTGATTTTTCGGGAGATTTATCTTTGCCTTATGATATTGAAGATATTCTTCCACCTTCTTTGAATGCTGCAACTCAAGATGGCGGCTTAGATCTATTAGAGAATATTCAGATTCCTGCTAAGGATTCTACACTTATAGAAATTCCAGTTACCATTGATGACAACTTTTTTAATCAAGCAAGCTATGACATTATTATTGTTTGGCCAGAAGTTGTTTCATCAAGTATACAAAATCCTTTTGTCTTAGGTGGTGGACATGATTATGTCAAAACGTATGTAACACCTTTGTAAAAAATAAATAGGAGACTCAAACTGTTGATTTTCCTACTACTTCAAGTCATTTTGACTCAATCATTTTTACTTTAAATAAAAAAGAAGTGCATTCTTTAGCTGGGGAAAGACTGCCTTTTACCTAGCAAAAGAAGCCTATTTTAAAAAGGAAAAACGAATACTTGTTCCTAAAACAATATTTCTTTTAACCATTAACTTATTAAGCATTATGAAAAATCTATGTGTTTTAGTGATGGCCATTGTAATGGTCGGCTTAATTTCTTGTTCAAAAGATACTTCTCTTGTTGATGAGGCAACTGCAACAGCAAATGAAGTAAATACAGGAACTGCTTCTAGTAATTCTAGTGACGACGAAGTAGACCAATATCCTGCGTCAATTGATGAATATGTTAGTGCCAACTATCCAGATTTAACCATTGAATCTGTTGAATTAGAAGACGAGGATGGAGAATACGAAGTGGAATTAAGTGATGATATGACAGAATTATATTTCGATTTAGATGGTAATTTTATTAGAGTAGAATTGGATGATGAAGACGGAGAAGATGATGAAGACGGAGAAGATGATGAAGACGGAGAAGATGATGAAGA
>JAHDFT010000142.1:5366-11285 GCA_020628015.1 Bacteroidota bacterium | reverse complement strand
AATAAATTCGACCATATCCTTTATTATTTAGCCTAATACTGTGTTGCAAAAATATTACGTACATTCCATGTATGCGCTATTTTTGCGCCTTGTCTTAGACTAAATAATGGAAAGGATATTTTGGCCGACTTTATTTCTAATCCATCACTAATGATAATTAAAAAAGGGAGCAAATAACATTTGCTCCCTTTTTTGATTATAAAATTTTGGTATGGAGTATTTTAAAATCAAGTAAATACGTGATTGATTAGGATGTTATTAAGGGAGGGAGTTATAGAAAATCAATATAACCCCGATTTTTTGTAATAAAAAATAGCCCATTTTTACTTTATCTTGGACACATAAAACCAATTAAGTAGCTTTTAATAGTGATATAAGCTGGTATTTGTCCAAAATAAACGGAAGAAATGCCAGCTTTTTTTATTGCCTTTAAGTGAGGTACCTGATGTTACAGTATTGAATTAATAACCAAGCATTTTACTTTTTCCCATAATAACTGCCGCTTTTACCATATTCTCTATTATATTTGTATTTTGTATGAAGTGTCTTTAATTATTGATCTCAACAATCATCAACTAGCCATTTATGCTACAAGGAAAGAAAGGAAATAATACAATTATATATATACTGTGGGCTTTAATTCTAGTAAGTTTTACCTCATGTTCTAAAGCATTATACAAGGATTATCCCAAGCGGTCATTTGATAAATATACCCCTGCTGAGTTGCCAGATTATGCCAATTTATCCCACTGGGCAGCACATCCAGATAAACGAGACAAGGCAGATCGAGTGCCAGATGCCGACTTATTCAAAAATCGTCAAGCAGAAAGTAAGGTGGATGTGTTTTTTGTGCATCCTACCATTTATACAGGTAAAAAAGGACAAAATCAATGGAATGCTGATGTAGAAGATGAGGTGGTGAATAAGGAAACTGATGAATCTACCATTTTGTATCAAGCAAGTATCTTTAATGGGTCAGGAAGGGTGTTTGCGCCACGTTACCGTCAAGCACACTTACACGCTTATTATGCTAAGGATTCCATTTCTGGGCAAAAGGCTTTAGATTTGGCTTATGAGGATGTCAAAGCGGCTTTTGAATATTATATGACTTATCATAATAATGACCGTCCAATCATCATTGCTGCCCATAGTCAAGGCACGACCCATGCAGGGCGTTTATTGAAAGCATTTTTTGATGGACAAGAATTACAGAAAAAATTAGTGGTGGCTTATGTGGTAGGTATGCAGGCACCAAAAAGTTATTTTACGAATATCCCTCCTTGTGAAAACAAAAAACAAACAGGTTGCTTTTGTAGTTGGCGAACTTTTGGAAAAGGCTTTTATCCCGATGATTTTGAAGAACAAGCTCCAGACCTTATTTGCACCAATCCCCTCAATTGGCGGATTGACTCGACTTATGCCGATTATGCGATGAATAAAGGAGGTGTATTGTGGAAATTTGATAAGGTGATTCCTAAAGTAGTCGATGCTCAGGTACACCAAGGTTTATTATGGGTTGGAACGCCTAAAGTGACAGGGGCAAAACTGGTTAAAAATAAAGATTACCATGCAGGTGATTTCAATCTATTTTATGTCAATGTACGTCAAAATGCCCAACATCGAGTAGCTAGTTATTTTGAGAATAAGCCAGAAGAGATTATTTCTGGAGAATAATTGGAAATGAACAGAATAGAGACCTGATTGATAAAAGTAATAGAATAGATACCACATTTAATATTTACACCATAAAAAACGGACTTTTACCCATTTTTAGACACTAAACTTTAGATATTTTTACCTATATTTATCAAATACAATCCTAGCAACATCCCACATCCAATCAAAAAAAGATTCATCATGTCTAAGCTATACACCATTCCAGATGCTTACCTACAACAATTGTTGACGCTATTACAGGCGGGAGAGCGAGGTATGGTGTTTATGCAACAAGATTATATGCCCTTAATGAATCATTGGCGACGACAATTGCGACACAAAGCTACTGGTTTCAAGCAATTGACCATTGATTTGAAAGGTAAAGACCCTTTCGCCATCATGGAAGATTTGATGATGATAGAAGATCGTACCATTATTCATTTACTTCATGCAGAAGAACTACTCAATAATGAAGCGCAAGCAGATGATTTGATGATGTGGAGAGAGACATGGGATGAAAAGCAATTACTGACTTTCCTTTGGCTACCTAATAGTAGTGATCTACTAGCAAAATTTGAAACACAATTGCCCAATTGGTGGGCATCCCGTCTACTAAGTTTATCCTGCCAGCTCAAAGCAGAAATTGAAGATTATTTTGAATTTGTAAAAGCCTGTAAAACGGGAGTCATTAACCAAATACTCACACCAAATGATTTTTCCTTATTGACCAGCATACAATACAAGCATCCCAATTGGGAAACTTGTATTCAGAAAGCTTGGACAGCAATGGCTGAACAGGTCAATACTTTAGTAAAAGAAACTCCTAAAGCAACCACTAATGCTATTTCTTTATTACAAACACAAACCATTTTGCAATCTGCTTTAAATACTTCTTTTAAGGCAAGTGTATTAGAGCAATTGGCCAATTGGGAATCTGGTATTACAGGGGTAAAAAATGTAGCATTAGCTAAAGTACTATTACCCATTTTGGTGGAAAGAGCTATATGGAGTGAATCACAAAAAGAGTACAATACCGCTAGAAATACCTATCGTACTGCATTAAAATTGGTGACTCGTTTTTACAAACCTTTCAAGGAAATGCAGGTTGATTTATACCTTAAATTGGCTTTATTATATGAAGCAGAAGGTAAGATAGATAAAGCCACTAAAGAGTTTGAAAGGGTAGTGCGTACTGCTAGAAAAATATTTTCGGATGATGTAAACGCTTTAGATGGTGTTTATGGAGAGGTGATTCAATTTTATCGTCGGCAAGGCAATACCGATAAAGCCATGCATTTGGTGAAGAAAGCCAATCTAACGGATGCAGAGAAAGCAGGTTTACAGAGTCAGTTGGCTTTAATTCCGATCTTATTGACCCATGATCAGGCAGATATGGCTTTAGATATGGCTAGGAATAGTTGTGATTTGACTGCAAAAAGTTATCACGAATCCGATTATTTGATTAAAACTATCTGTGCCTTAAATTATGCAGCTTTACTAGGAGAGAAAGAAGATTTTTTAGCAGCAGCAAAAGCAGGACAAACTGCAATTAAGCATGTAGAAAAAATGGGGCAAGCGAATGAGTTAAGCTGGTTGGCGATGATGTTATTTGGTTTGGTTTCGGAGCGTGTTGGCAAGCCAGAGATTGCTTTAAAATTATATGCCAATTTGGTGAAAAGAGCGAATTACCGAGTGATTGCTTATTTTCTTTCTGCCAAGTGTTGTGAAGCCAATGAACGCCTAGAGGAAGCCTTTAAATTTTATGAATTGTGTCAAGTCAGCCAGCCTAAAACCAATACGGTTGTGGCTTTGGAAAGAGTGCATTTATATTTGGCGCAAGAAAAACCTGAACTACAACAAAAAGGTGTTGAATTACTAGAAGGCTTAATGGTCGAAAATCCTGCTAATGGACAGGTGGCGATGGAATTGGCGAAGGTGTATCACGAACGCAAAGATTATGATAAAGCCTTTGCATTTTACCTCATCAACTATAATGAAAATAAAACAGATCCGCAATTATTGCAATGGATGGCAGAAGCACTAAGTGCAGATGGTAAGCAAGCAGAAGCGACTCATTTTTATCACCGAGCCTTAGAACTCAACCCAGGCAAGTGGGAGCTTTGGGAAGCTTTAGGCAAGGCATATATTGATTTGCGGCAGGTTTCTAGTGCGATTAAGTGTTTCCGAAAGGTGGTGACAGCACAACCTGAACATGAAGATGCTTGGGTATGTTTAGGGGATAGTTATTATGCCGCAGCAGAGCAGCAGCAAGCAGTATTGGCTTATACAAAGGCTTTAGAGATTAACGAGGATAATCATATTGCATGGTTGAATCTAGGGGTGAGTTATTATGATGCAGCCAAATTTGATCATGCCATTTACGCTTTCAAAAAATCAATTGACCTCAATGCGAATAAATATCTAAGTTGGTTTAATTTGGCGAATGCCTGGTTCAATATACAGAATTATCATGAAGCGATTTATTCTTACATCCAGGCTATTGAATTGGAAACAGAAGATTACAAAGTTTGGTCGAATCTAGGGTATACTTACAAGGAAATCAAGGAGTATGATTTGGCGATTATGTCTTATAATAAGGCTTTAAGTATTGATGAAGGAGATCACCAAGTTTGGAATAATCTAGGAAATGTACTGCATATCCAACAGCGTTATTTAGATGCTGTAGAAGCTTATAAAAAAGCTTTGGAAATAGAGCGGAATGATGTGCAGGTTTGGAATAATTTGGGGAATGTCTATTGTGATGCAGAACGTTATGAAGATGCTTTGAAAATTTATCAAAAAGCCTTGGGCATTAATGGGGATTATTATTTAGCTTGGGCTAATATTGGCAATATTCATTATTATCAAGGGGATTTTAGAGCCGCAATTAGAGCTTTTAAAAAGGCGACTTCTATTTATGCAGAAGATTATCAAATTTATGACAAATTAGCTGCGGTTTATTCTGAAACAGAGCGTTATGATATTGCCATACGCTATCACCAGAAAGCAGTCAAACTGGCTCCGCAATCCGCTTATAGTTGGGGTGCTTATGCTTATACTTTATTGTGTAAAAAGGCGTATAAAGAAGTGATTGAGATTAGTCAAAGAGCCATTGAGCTTTATGAGGATTACTTGCTGGTGCATCATTACCAAGCAATGGCATTACTACACCTAGAATCACCAGCCAAGGCCCTAGAGAAATATGAAGAATTGAACGGTTTATTGTTAGAAGAGGAGGATATTTTAATGGTCGTCGAGGATTTGGAAGGTTTGGTACCCGTAGATGATCCTTTGATGGTCTTTTTTAATGAAAAATTGCCTAGCCCCTCTATAACCGAAGCAGAGGAAGCTCCTGTTGGAGAATAAAAAAGTTTAGAAAGAGAGGATATAAAAATGTATTAAAAATAAGCCAAAATTTCTCCCAACTTTTGCTTCAATTCCTTTCGATGTACAATCACATCTAAGAAACCATGTTCTAATAGAAATTCAGCACGTTGAAAGCCTTCTGGTAAGTCTTTTTTGATGGTTTCTCGAATAACCCTAGGTCCCGCAAAACCAATCAATGCCTTGGGTTCTGCAATGTGAATGTCTCCCAGCATGGCAAAAGAGGCACTAACCCCACCTGTTGTAGGATCTGTCATTATAGAAATATAGGGAAGGTGTGCAGCAGCCAATTCGGTTAATTTAGCGGTTGTCTTTGCCATTTGCATTAATGCATAAACCGACTCCATCATCCTAGCCCCACCAGATTTAGAAATAATAACCAAAGCAATACGATGAGCAATACAATAATCCACCGCTCTGGCGATTTTCTCACCAACTACAGCTCCCATTGATCCACCAATAAAAGCGAAATCCATCGCAGCAATAACGGCTTCTTGCTTTCTCACTTTTCCTACTGCCACACGCATAGCATCTGCTAGGCCAGTTCTAGTTTTGGCTTTTTCCAGACGTTGGGCATAAGTGCGCCGATCTTTAAATTGTAATGGATCAGCAGCAGTAAGTTTTTCAAATAGTAAGGTATAAGATTTTTTATCAAAAAGGAGGTCAAAATAGTCTTCTGAACCAATTCGGAAATGATGTTGACAATTGGGACAAACAAAAACATGTATTTCCAATTCTTTCATCATCACCGCCGACTTACAAGAGGGGCATAACTCCCATAGTCCACTAGGAATTTCCTTTTTTTCCTGTGAGGGCGTAGAGATATTTTCTTTTCTTCGACGGTACCAAGCCATATTGGGGAGCGGATTAATTGGGTAA
>JAHDFT010000142.1:0-5266 GCA_020628015.1 Bacteroidota bacterium | reverse complement strand
ATTTTCTTTTCTTCGACGGTACCAAGCCATATTGGGGAGCGGATTAATTGGGTAACGATAATGGATAAAACAAAAATTATGTTGTAATGTGCTGTATGATTTACTGGATTTTTGCTGTAGAGCCACATTGCAATGTGGCTCTACAGCAAAAATCCAGCAAATAAATACAGTAGAATCATTTCAATGGCTAATTAAATTATAAATTAAGCCAAATCAATATCCTTACAAAGATACACATCTTGTACAGCATTTAAAATACCAATACCATCTTTCATTGGCTTTTGGAAGGCTTTGCGTCCTAGGATCAAGCCCATTCCACCAGCACGCTTGTTGGTAATAGCTGTTTCTACTGCCTGCGCTAGGTCATTCTTACCACTAGCACCACCAGAATTAATCAAACCTACTCGACCCATATACGCATTGGTTACTTGGTAACGAGTAAGGTCGATAGGATGATCAGAAGCCAATTCGTTATACATTTTCGCATGAGTTTTACCAAAAGAAATGGCTTTGAATCCACCATTAGTAGTCGGTAATTTCTGCTTCACAATATCCGCCTGAATCGTTGCTCCAATGTGAATCGCTTGGCTGGTTAAGTCTGCCGCAGCATGGTAATCTTTACCTTCATGCTTAAAACCAGAATTACGAGTATAACACCATAAAATCGTTGCCATACCTAGTTCATGTGCCAATTGGAAAGCCTCTGCGATCTCTTGGATTTGACGATTAGATTCTTTAGAGCCAAAATAAATCGTTGCACCAACTGCAATAGCTCCTAGATTCCAAGCTTCCTCAATACTACCAAAAAGGATTTGGTCATGTTTATTAGGGTAGGTCAACAATTCATTGTGGTTGATTTTGACAATGAAAGGAATTTTATGAGCGTATTTTCTAGCAACACTACCCAAAACCCCAAATGTTGTCGCTACTGCATTACAACCTCCTTCAATCGCCAATTTGACAATGTTCTCTGGATCAAAGTAAATGGGGTTAGGTGCAAAAGATGCGCCTGCTGTATGTTCCAAACCTTGATCTACAGGTAAAATAGAAGTATAACCTGTATTAGCTAAACGCCCATGCCCATAAAGGGTTTGTAGACTACGAATAGTCTGGATATTTCGATCAGATTGCAACCATATCCTGTCGATAAAATCAGGACCTGGTGCATGAATGAATTCCTTAGCAACGGTTTTGCATTCATGATCTAGCAAATATCTTGCTTTTTCTGCACCTAGCATTTCTACTATGTGATCTAGTGTGCTATTAGTTGTTGTGGTCATATTAGAGGAATTTTTTTATAATAGAATAATAATTTTTGTTGAAAATGAAATTATAATAAGTTCTTTGGCGAGTTAATTTGGGATAATGCTTTGACTATTTAATGATTGGTACTGATGTTTTATTTAGCTGATTAACTGAATGATAGTGGTTGATCAATTAATCAAGCGGAAAAAATAAGACCAAAATATATTTGGTTGTAAAAGTTGACTGCAAATTTACAAATAATACCTAGAAATATTATAAACCTTACAAACCTCTTTGCTTCAATTCTAGGTATTTATTGATGGTCTGAATGGTTAATTGCTCTGGAGGAGTAACAATAGTATGAATACCGTATTGCCTTAATTCCATAACAATTCTTTTTTTCTCAAAAGCAAATTTCTGCCCTATAGTTTTGATGTAAACTTCCCTCACATTGGTTGCAGCTTGTTGATTTAATTGGGTCAACTCTGTATTTTCAAAAAAGATAACCACCAGCAAATGCCGTTTGGCTAATTTTCTTAGAAAAGGGAGTTGACGTTGAAGGTCTACTAGAGATTCAAAATTAGAAAACAGTAGGAGTAGGCTGCGACGGGTGATTTTTTGTCGAATTTGCTGGTATAAGGCTTGGTAATTAGATTCCAAAAAATCCGATTTTTCCTTATACAAAACCTCTTGAATAACATTCACCTGACTTGATTTATTAACTGCTGCTTGAATGCTATCTACTTTATTAGAAAAAGTCACTAAACCAGCACGATCTCCTTTGAGAATGGCAATATTAGACATAACCAAGCTCGTATTAATCGCATAATCTAGTAAACTAAGTCCATTGAAAGGCATTTTCATCACTCGTCCTTTATCAACTAGCATATAAACAGCTTGGGAACGGTCATCTTGATATTGATTGACCATGAGTTGATGCCGTCTAGCGGAGGCTTTCCAGTTAATTGTACGATAATCATCTCCTTGAATATAATTGCGGATTTGCTCAAATTCCATACTCTGTCCAATTCGCCTAATTTTTTTGATGCCTTGCGTTTGCAATTGATTAGAAATGGCTAAAAAAGCGAACTTTTGCATTTGAATAAAGGAAGGATAAACTTTAACCAACTTTTCTTCTGGAAAACTATATCTGCGCTGTACCAAAGCTATAAAAGTACTGACAAATACACGCAATTTGCCAAAGTGATATTCCCCTCTTTCTGTAGGGCGTAGTTTGTAATAAATGGTGTGATTATCTGCGGCTGGAAGGGCAAAGTGATATTGAGCATCTCGCTTTTGGAATTGGAAGGGTAATTCATCAATGATTTCTAACTGGGCTTTGAAAGGGTAGTGGTTGCTAATGTCTATTTGTAGTGGGTTTTCATCTCCATTGGAGAGTTTGTTGGGGGTAAGTCTATTGGCAGTAATTCCTGATTTGAGGTAGAAGAGTAAGCCTATTTCGGCAAGGGTAAAGACCACTAAAAGCAATAAACTAGCTTGTGCGACGATTAGGAATATGGGGATGGGCCAAGCGGCAAGGAATAGACCGATGGTGAGGAGGAGGCATTTGAAGAATTTTGGACTTAAATAAAGCATAGAATTTGGAATTTAGATTTTACCAATTGATTGCTTCAGGTAGGTGATTAAATAGTGCATTTAATTCAGGAATATAAGCATGAGATCTTTTCATTTCATGCCAAACAGTTTGGTGATTGAGTTCTTGAATTCCCTGAATTAGTTGTCTTAATTGAGCAGATGACACTCCATTTCTTTTTTGTTCAAAATAGGCGATCAATCTGGCTTTAAAATTATTAAAAGCATGTTTTCTTGCTTGGATAAGGTATTCCCTAGCATTTAATCTTAATACTTCAATAGTATATTCTGCTTTTAGAATATCTAATGGATTATTACGATCTGTATGTGGGACAAACCTAAAAGTTTCAATAATATCTAGCTCCAAATAATAAAATGGATCTTCTACTCTTGGATCTATTAAAGCTATAGGGTCATTAGGAGGTCTACGATAAACATAATTATCTGGTTTTATTTGTGGAGGTGTTATATCGTTTACTGTTCCATTAGTGAGCAATGCAAATTTATTATTTTTTGGGCCATTACATGGTCCACAAGCATAGAGATAATTTTCCCAAATAAATGTTTTTTCAGGAAAAATATCTTTAGGGTAAATGTGTTCAATTTCATCTGCATAAGAATCTTCACAGTAATGACATCTATAAGTATTATTAGACATTAAACGAAGTTTCTCTTTGATTTCATCAAAGGTTTGATTTGATTTCCCCCAACTACTTTTAGCTTTTGCGATTTGTGTCTCATATGTAGGTTCTGTATTAATCTTATTTTGCCAAAGATTTAGATAATTAAAAGCTCTAGGCGTTAAAGTAATATGATTGGGCAATTGAATCATTTAGTAGGTTTTTTCTGATGGAAGGATAGCACGTAAGTTTTTTAGTTCAATGATTTCTTCTGAGGTGGCAATACCTTTAACTGCTTTAATATTCAATTTTGCTAGTCTATCAAGCATTTGTTTAGATTGTTGAGATCGAGTAATGCTTGTTTCTCCAAAACTATCTGTTCCAATGGCATCAATAATACTACCATAGACCATTCTTTTAAAATCTTGCTCAATGATTTGATAAGATGGTTTATTGGTTTTGGCATGTTCAATTTTCCATATAGACCCACCTACTGCACTTTGACAAATAATAGGGCTATGAGTTGATACTATAAATTGTATATTAGGGAAATGATGTTTAAACCAATTTCCAATTTTTGCCTGCCATTGTGGGTGAAGGTGAATATCAATTTCATCTATTAAAACAATTCCAGTTGCATTAATAATATATTTGTCATTTTGCTTTTCAATAATAGATGAAATATCAAACCTTTTACTTAATTGTCTAATCATTTCCATTGTAAGCGAAAAAATGGATTGATAGCCATCACTCAATTCATTGATGCTAATATTTGCATTATGTCCATCTTTAAAAAAGACTCCATTATGATCTACTTTTTCTATATAAACATTATTTGGAAGTAAATCTGAATGATTAATAAGGTGGATGATCTTATCATAAAGGCTATCTGTTGTATTGGTACTTAATTTTTCAAATTTTAAATCCATTAACCATTGAATAGCTCCATTCATATTATAACTGGAGTCAAAAAGAGTGATGTGATTTTCTAAATTACCATCACTATAACTCGAAACCTGTTTAATGTCTTTTTCTCCAAATCTTCTATAAGGACCAAAAGCGGCACTATACCAGCCTTTAGTCGCATTTGTAGGGTTTAAATCCACTTCTTCACCATTATTATTCGCAAAGTTAAATAATAAATCTCCTTTAGGATTAATTTGAAATTGACAGGTAATATTGGGGTCGAATTTTTTAGTGGATAAATCCTGTTTTTGATCTAATAAAATATCTAAATGACAATGCGCTTCCTTTTTTTCCTTACGAATCCAATTTTTGAAATTTTGTTTTAAAGTATAGCCTTGTCTTTCTCCTAGTAAACATAAAGCGATAGCTTTGAGGGTGGTTGATTTCCCTGATCCATTGTCTCCCAATAGAACATGCCAACCAGCATAAGGTGCTGCAAATGTTATTTCAAGCTCATTAATTGATTTTATATCTGTTAGAATGACTTTTTTTAGATACATGATAGTGTATTATTTAAGCTACATCGAGTATAAGTGATGGAACAGAAATAAATTAGGCCATATCCTTTATTATTTAGTCTAATACTTCGTTACAAAAATATTACGTACATTCCATGTATGCGCTATTTTTGCGCCTTGTCTTAGACTAAATAATTGAAAGGATATTTCGGACTAATTTATTTCTAATCCATCACTTATACAAATTTATTCATTTTTAGGGAGGGATTTCGCTGACTCTCAAAAAAAATAAAGATATTTTAGAAAGATTACTTTGTATTACTGTTTATCTCATCCCGAATCACCGACCTCACCATATTCATCTTTGATAAACAACCATGTGAT
>JAHDFT010000141.1:7249-11300 GCA_020628015.1 Bacteroidota bacterium | reverse complement strand
CCCCCAATATGTCATGCACTCAAAAGAAAAACCTTAAGAAATAAAGGTTAGCTCCTTTAATTTCTTAAGGTTTCAAAAAATATTATGAGAATGAAGTAAAATGATTATTGTTGTTTACTTTATATTGTACTTCAATCCCTCCATTCCCTCCAAAGCCTCAAACAAACCATTTTCAGGAGCGACTCGAAGCGTTTTAGAGAAGAATTCTAATTTGTGTTTATCTTTCAAATCGTATACATGAAAATAGACCCCTAGATTACCAGGGTATTGTTGACAAATTTTATTGATGTCGTAGAGCCATTGTTTATTAATGCGGTCAAGTGTTACCTTAATGCAAACCTGCCGAGCCTCCTCTTCCAATATGGAGGACAATAAGCGTACTTTGTTGACACTCAATTCATAATCATCTTCTCGTCCCCAACGAGGTTTGTATTCTCCTTGTATAAACAAGCAACGCCCTTCTTCCAAATGACTTTTGAAATTCATATAACTTTCCCCAAAAAGCATCAAGTCATAACTAGTATCATAATCTTCTAGCACAAATTTTCCAAAAGGTTTACCATTTTTACTAGTACGATGGGTCACTTCCATGACCATCCCTGCGATGGCTACTTTTTTGTGTCTCATTTTGGGAAGGGTAGTGAAGTTACAATTCGTGAAGCCAGCAATGGCTCTTTTGTATTCGTCGAGTGGATGACCAGAGAGGTAAATTCCTGTCATTTCTCGCTCTGCTTTCAATCTTTCGATCAGGCTCCAAGGATCGCATTCTGGAACTTTAGGTTCTGGTACATCATCCATCAAAGCCTCTCCAAAAAGAGACATTGCCGCAGTTGCTTTGCTTTTTTGGTAGCTATTCCCAAATTTAACGGCTGTTTCAATGGTATTTTGCCCCGTTTTGGGGTCTACGTGGAAGTATTGCGCTCTGTGAAAGCTTTTAAAACTGTCAAATGCACCTGCTTGCGCTAGACACTCAATAGCCTTTTTGTTTACTGTTCGTAGATTGACCCGTGTGGTTAGATCAAAAATACTTTTGAAAGGCCCATTTTCTTTTCGTTCCTCAATCAAACTTTTAACCGCAGCCTCGCCAACACCTTTAACAGCAGATAAGGCAAAACGGATGTCACCTTTTCGATTTACAGAGAATTTGACATTACTTTCATTAACATCAGGAATGGTCGTCACCAATTTCATGCGATTACATTCGCTAAGGAAGAAGTTGACCTTTTTGATGTCGTTCATATTATGGGTCAATACGGCTGCCATATATTCGGCAGGGTAATGGGCTTTGAGAAAGGCAGTTTGGAAGGCAACTACAGAGTAAGCGGCAGCATGTGAACGGTTGAATCCGTAGGAGGCGAATTTCTCCATAATGTCAAAAATCTCATCTGCTTTTTCAGCAGCAACACCTTTCTTGCCTGCACCATCTCTAAAAATCACCCTCTGCCGCTTCATTTCCTCAAATTTCTTTTTACCCATTGCTCTACGCAGCAAGTCTGCACCTCCTAGACTATAATCTGCCATAATTTGGGCGGCTTGCATGATTTGTTCTTGGTAAATCATAATGCCATAGGTGTCTTGAAGGATGGGTTCAAGCCATTCATGTGGGTAGGTGATCTTTTCCCGTCCATGTTTTCTTTCTACGAAGGAAGGAATATTGTCCATTGGTCCAGGACGATACAAGGCATTCATCGCAATGAGGTCTTCTATATTCGTCGGTTTGAGTTGCTTGAGGTATTTTTGCATTCCACCAGACTCAAACTGAAATATACCTACTGTTTCTCCTCTTTGGAATAGTTCATAAGTTTTTAGGTCTTCTAATTGCTCTGCGATGAGATCGGGAGAAATGATTTTGGCTCCTTCTGGTATAATACCAGGGGTCATTTTTTCAATTTCTGGATTGCTAAATCGTCCATGAATATTGGCGATGGCATCTTTGATGATGGTTAGGGTTTTGAGTCCCAAGAAATCCATCTTTAACATACCAGCATCTTCCACCACTTTGCCATCAAATTGTGTAACCCAAAGATCAGCATCTTTGGCGGTGCAAACAGGGATATATTCCATGAGGTCATCTGGTGCGATAATCACCCCTGCTGCATGAATGCCCCGATGTCGAACAGAGCCTTCTAGGGTTTCTGCCATTCGCAAGGTATTACCCATAGTGCTTTTTTCATCCTTGTACCAATCTTTTAGTTCTGGTACTTCCTTAAACGCTTTTTGTAGGCTCATTTTAGGTCCATCAGGTACCATTTTGGACATTTTATCTGCGTCTGGGAGTGGGAGTTCTAGAACTCTTGCAACATCCCTAATGGCACTTTTGGCGGCCATGGTTCCATAGGTAATGATTTGAGCTACCTGATTTTGTCCATATTTATCTACTACATAATCAATCACTCTTTGGCGACCTTCATCATCAAAGTCAATATCAATATCAGGCATGGACACCCTTTCAGGATTGAGGAAACGCTCAAAGAGTAGTTTGTATTTGATGGGGTCGATATTGGTGATTCCAGTACAAAAAGCCACAGCCGATCCAGCGGCAGAACCTCTACCTGGACCAACAGCTACATCAATTTTTCTAGCTGCATCAATGAAGTCTTGTACAATCAAGAAATAGCCTGGAAAGCCCATATCTTGAATGATCTTCAATTCGTGGTCGATTCGTTCTTTGGCGGTGACTTCCCATTGATGTCCATAGCGTTCTTTGGCTCCTTGATAGGTGATGTGCCTTAGAAAGTCATCTTGTGTTTTAAATTCTGATGGCATTTCAAAATTAGGCATCAAAATGTCTCGCTTAAGTTGGGGTGTTTCTACTTTAGAAACAATTTCTAGGGTATTGTCTAGGGCAAAAGGTACATCTGCAAAGAGTTGTGCCATTTCTGCCTTTGTTTTGAAGAAGAATTGGTCATTCGCAAAAGCAAAACGATAGCCTTTTCCATAGCCTTTGGGTGTACTTTGTACATTACCTGTATTGATGCATAATAAAATATCATGCGCTTCCCAATCTTTTTGCTCTACATAATGAGAGTCATTGGTGGCAATAACCTTGACATTGTACTTTTTCGCCCATTTTAGTAAGATTTGATTGAGGTCTTCTTGGCTATAACCTGTTCCATCAATATCTTTAATATTGTGCCTTTGTAATTCTACATAGTAATCTTCGCCAAAAATATCCAGAAACTCTTTGAACACCTTTTCGCCAGCCGCTTCTCCTTTTTTTAGTATAGTTTGTGGCACTTTGGCACCAATACAACAAGTTGTCGCAATAATTCCTTCACTATGCTTTTTGATGACTTCCATATCAACTCTAGGGAAAGTACGATACCAGCCATCAATGAAGCCTATAGAGCATATTTTGGAGAGATTTTTATAGCCTTCCGCATTTTTGGCTAGGAGTAGTTGATGGTAACGGACATCTTTTTCTTGTAGGGTAAAAGAATTGCGAAAGCGATCTTCTACCACATATACTTCACAGCCGATAATGGGTTTGATCCCTGCTTTTGAGCATATTTTGTGGAATTGAAATACACCAAACATATTGCCATGATCGGTAATGGCGATGGCTTGCTGTCCATCTTTAACAGCTTTATCAACCATCCCTTTGATGCTGGCGGCTCCATCTAGGAGTGAAAATTGGGTATGACAGTGAAGGTGGCAAAAATCTGGCATAGTAAATTGATCTAGAGTTGTATCAGAAATATTAGACAAATGTAGTTTAAGTCAACTGGAATTTAGTTGATTTAAATGACCTACAAATTTACAAATAAAGAATGGAATGATTGGGATTATTGAGTAGTATCTAAGTGATGAATTATGGAGTTCTTGATTAAAGATTTATAATACGGTAATATTGTAGTTTATATTTTTTGTTATTGACAATTTGCTGAACAGTATTTGTATCCATCTTAAATAACATGGCTAACTCTTTTATATCAGTGATTATATTATTGTGGTATACACAAATAATGAGTTCGATATCCCTTTTCAATAAATCATCTTTTTGCTTTTGTATAGCTTTGTCTTTTTCTTGAATAGCTTTATCTTTTTCTTG
>JAHDFT010000141.1:0-7149 GCA_020628015.1 Bacteroidota bacterium | reverse complement strand
ATAGCTTTATCTTTTTCTTGAATTATCTTTTCAAGAGCTTTATCTTTTTCTTGAACCATCTTTTCAAAAGTTATCCCAAAAAATGCTTCATTTAATCCTTCGACTAGGATTTTTGTAGATTCTGTTTGATATAGTGGATTTCGCATTTGGAAAGTCTTTTTAATATTATAGATTATTTTTTAAGGTTCTATATTGATATCCTTAATAATTGCTTCAATAACATTTTTGTCTATTTTTAATAATGTTGCTAATTCTTCTATGTCTTTTATTTGATTATGTTGATGTAGATAAGTAATAAATGCTACATCTTTTTTTTGTAGAGCTATATCTTTTTCTTGAACCATTTTTTCAAAAGTCGTCCCATAAAATGCTTCATTTAATCCTTCGACTATGATTTTTGTAGATTCTGTTTGATATAGAGGTTTTCGCATTTGGAAAGTCTTTTTAATATTATAGATTATTTTTTAAGGTTCTATATTGATATCCTTAATAATTGCTTCAATAACATTTTTGTCTATTTTTAATAATGTTGCTAATTCTTCTATGTCTTTTATTTGATTATGTTGATGTAGATAAGTAATAAATTCTACCTTTGTTTTCAAGGTATCTGCCTCCTTTTTTTGGAGAGCTTCTTTTTGTTCCTGAATTACTTCATCTTTTTCTTGGAGAGCCTCATCTTTTTCTTGAATGACCTCATCTTTCTCTTGGAGAGCCTCATCTTTTTCTTGAATAACCCCATCTTTCTCTTGAATGATTTTTTCAAGAGCTTCATCCTTTTCTTGAATCATCTTTTCAAAAGTCGTCCCATAAAATGCTTCATTTAATCCTTCGACTAGGATTTTTGTAGATTCTGTTTGATATGGTGATTGTGTTTTCATTTTTGTCATTTCGTTAATGTGATCTTTGAACTCAATTTGTAGATTAGATGGTAATTTTAAAATTGCATCAATAAAAAGAATGATTGATTTGATATCAATTTTTGTGAATTGTTTCTCAAATAGTAATTTAATCAATTGCTTTTTAAAAAACAACCTTTTTTTGGCTTCATCCTTTTCTTTTGTTTGTTGAGCATATAAACTAGCCAAAACAATTGTAGCAAAAATATTATCAGAAGCTTTTAGCTCTACTTCTTTTCCTGCCTGATCTTTGATATAATAATTGATATAATCATAACGAATTTTAGTACCAAAACATTTTCTTTCATAGAATTGTTTCATTTTACTTGAAGTAGTGAAAACAGCAATAGCAGCAATATTCTTATTGTGTTTGTCCCACAATCTGTAATTAATAGTATACATTCTTAGCGGAAAGGAGGTATCATGATAAGATTGTACCTCAACATGTATCAATATACATTGCTGTTCTCCATTTTTGAGTTTTACTTCTACTAAAGTATCACTAATTCTAGTGCCTTCTAATTTTTCAGCAATAATTTCATGTAACTCTTTGTCTAAAAAAATAGGCTTTTCTGAAAAATCTATTTCCTTAAAAAGATCTGGTAGGAAAAAAGCAAGAAATGCTTCAATGTAGGCATTAATGACTTCTTTCCAGTGAACATCGTAGTCAATTTGGTTTGTTTGCATCACTAGGTAAATAATTTTAAATGAGAGCAATGATGCAAATATAATTATTTTGATTAAAAAATTAGTTTTTTTCTCTTTTTTTTAATTTTGCTCTTCAAATTGACAATTATGATTTTTTAACATCCTTTTCTTAAACTAGTTATTGTGCTTGAATGTTAAGAGAAGGTAGATTTTAGTAGGTATAACATTTTAACAGTAAAATTGTCATTTTGACAATGAATGCTTGTATATTGCTTCTACTTTGACAGTCTGTAAAGAAAAAAAACTGCTATTTTGTCTTTTTTTTAAGCTGGAATAGCATTTGTAAAAAGAATATTATAACGGAGATATTGATTTCAATTTGGTTCAAAATGAAAGGCATTCTCTTCTCTAAAGAATAAAATTAATCCACATAAAATTTATTAAAATGGCTAAACAATTCACAGACGATAACTTTGATGCGGAAGTATTACAAAGTGATAAATTAACTGTAGTAGATTTTTGGGCAACTTGGTGTGGTCCTTGCCGTCTATTGGCTCCAACTATTGAAGCATTAGCAGATGAATATAAAGATGCTAATGTGCAAATTGGTAAGGTAGATGTTGACTCTAATCCTGGTATTGCTATGAAATATGGTGTAAGAAATATTCCAACTGTTTTATTCATCAAAGGTGGTGAAGTTATTGACAAAACAGTAGGTAATCAACCTAAGTTTAAATTAGCAAAGTTGATTGACCAACATGCTACTGCATAATTGACTAAAAAAACATCGTTAGTTGTGGCATGGATATTTTCATTGCTCTTCTAGTTGTTTAAACCTATCAAAAACCATTGACTTATCTTTATTAGTCAATGGTTTTTGTTTTTATGTGTATCTTTGGATGTGCTTTTGTCTTAAATTTATTTACTTTATGGTTCAAGTGTTAAAAACAGCAGATGAGGTAGAGCAATACTTAAAAAAAGGAAGGTATGCTTTGCTTTATTGTGTGACAGATTGGTGTGGGCCTTGTCATTATTTTAGACCAATAGTAACAGAAGTGCATGAAGACTGGTATGCTCGAAGAATGCCCTTGTATGAGGTCAATATAGATGAGTTGGGGCATTTGGCGAAATTATATAAGGTGAAAAAAGTACCTACGCTTTTTGTGATGTATGGTAAGAAAAATATAGAACGAATAGAGGGCAAATTAAGTAAAGAACAGTTGGAGGAACTATTGGCAGGTATTTTGGAATAATTATTTGGAAAGAAGGATTTACTGAATCTGAAATAGCATCCTTATTTTCTTACAATTATTAATTTGAACATTCAATATAAATAATAAAATGACACAAACCCTTATTACCCCTCAAGAACTCAGTCAGTTTGATAATCTCGAGTTACTGGCTAAACAAGTAGTAGAAGGTTTTATTATTGGACTACATAAGAGTCCTTTTCATGGTTTTTCTGTAGAATTTGCAGAACATCGCTTGTATAATCCAGGGGATTCGATTAAAAATATTGATTGGAAGGTTTATGCTCGGACAGATCGGATGTATGTGAAGCAATTTGAGGAAGAGACAAATTTGAGGTGTCAGATTGTGTTGGATACTTCTTCTTCGATGTATTTTCCTGAAGCGGCAGGGGAGAAGGGACAGCCGAGGGTTAATAAGATGCATTTTTCTTCTTTAGGAGCAGCGTCTTTGATGTATATGTTGAAAAAACAAAGGGATGCAGTAGGATTGAGTTTATTTTCAGATGATGTAGAATACCACTCTAAAGCCAAATCAACTACGGTTCATCACCACCTACTAACCGCTCGCCTTCAACAATCCCTAGATAAAAAAGAGCGCAATAAGGCAACTGCGGCGGCTCGTTGTCTACACCAAATTGCAGATAATGTACATAAACGTTCTTTGGTAATTATTTTTAGTGATATGCTGGAAAATGTGGATGACAAAGAGCAGGAAGCATTGTTTGAAGCTTTACAACATTTGAAGTACAATAAGCATGAGGTGATTTTATTTCATGTTATTGATAAAAAACAAGAACTTGATTTTGAGTTCGAAAACCGCCCCTATCTCTTTATTGATATTGAGACAGGGGAGCAGGTTCGTTTACATCCTTCCCAAGTTAAGCAGTATTATAAGGAAGGAATGGAAAAGGTGGTTAAGGGGCTTAAATTAAAATGCGGACAGTATAAAATTGATTTTGTGGCAGCAGATATTAACCAAGATTTTAGCCAAATTCTAGTGCCGTATTTAGTGAAAAGAAGTCGTATGTATGCGTAATAAAATAAGCAAATTGAAATGTACTACTAGATAGAAAGTTAAAGAAGAACTCATTTTATCTAGTAGTACAAATGCTGTGTCAATTCACATGCTATTCAATCATTCCTTATTTTTTTCTATTAATATCCCCTTCATTTTGCTCTTCTTCCGTTCCTTCTGTAATGAATACATAACCCGAATGTGTTGAGCTACAACCAGTAAGGCTGTTTTTGATGGTGAAAGAGAAGTAGTAATTACCCTTATCAGTATAAGTATGTACTGGATCATCTTCATCCGATAATTCTCCATCTCCAAAGCTCCATAATACTTCATCATAATCCCCTTTAGAAGTATTGGTAAATTGTACCTGATTTCCATTCACATCATAATCAAAAGCAATATCTACACCACAGTTTTCTTCAGGAGCTGCAATTCGTTTAGAACTACCATTTCCTCTAGCATTGCTATTATCAAATAAGGTCAATGTTTCACAATATGTATCTGTACATCCTGTATCCGTATCCTCAATGGTTAGACAAACATTGTAATTACTTCCGCCATTTCCATTATTAGTAGGGACAAAGGTATGTGTTGGATTACTTTCTGTTGAGGTTTCTCCATCACCAAAATTCCAACTAATTACATTATAAGTACCAGTAGAAGCATCAGCAAATGTTACTGTCATATCTGCAATACTGTAAGTATAAGCTGCTGTTGCTGAACAAGGACTAGGAATAGAGAAAATAACACAACCATCATTTGTTCCTATATGATTGCCTTCTTCATCATAGTAGATATAAGAGCCATCGCCAGTACCGTCCAAATCGCCAGGAATATAATCAACAGCTACAAGACCATTTCCAAAATTCATAGAAAAATGAACTGTATCTGTAGGATTATTAGGGAAATGTCCTTGTGCGGCAGAACCACATTGATAAATGATATAGACCGTATCTGTTAATCCAGTAAAGTCATAAACAGTATAATCTAAATCATCACTAGTAAATAATACAACTGATGCGCCTGCTGGTAATATACCATCTGTAGGTTCTACTAATAATGCATTAGGATCAGTTAATGTCGCATTAATAGCGGTTGTTAAAGCATTATCGGTGCAAGCTCCTGACCAAGTATTTACTGGCCATTTTACACTAAGTTCATCAACATCAAGATCATTAGCTCCTACCGTAAAATATACTGCCTCTTGGTTTCCTGCATTGATGCCACATTCATCTACTAAAATTTTGTTAATGGTAAATGGATTAGATACAGTAATATATTGTTGTATTGCCATACATTCATCTTCTGAAGTTTCAATATTCAAAATAACTGGATAAGTACCTGCTGCTTCAAAAGTATGTGTAGGACAGTTCTCAAAGCTGGTCATGTCATCTCCAAAGTCCCAATTACTACCAGTATACAATACATTTGAGGTATTGTTGAAGTGGACTGTCAAGCCATCTATAGTAACATCGAATGCAGCTACTTGAGGAGGTCCCTGATTAGCAGAGAAGAATACACAACCATCATTACCACCTGTCGCATTACCTGCTGGATCAAAAAGCACATAATCTCCATCTGCTTTATTGACTAAGTGGCTATTGTCATAGTATACTGTATCTGCACAACCAGCACCAAAACTTACAATTACAGATTGTTCTGATCCTGAATTATTCAAGAAGTGACCACCATTTGTATTGTTTTCATCGCATTGGAAAATAACATAGATAGTACGATCCAAATCTGCAAAGCTGAAGTTGCCATAATTGAATGATTCACTAGTCAAGACAACCACTTCTGCATTAGGAGGAACAATACCATCTAAAGGCTCGATTAGTTGACCACCACCAGTAATACTAGCGTTAATATCTGCTACTGCACTAGCTGTTCCTGTTGTTTGACAGTAACCATACCAAGAATTACTCTTTCTAGCCCATTCAATATCTAAATTGCTTAAATCTAAAGAATCAGGACCTGTGGTGAAAACTAATGCTTCATTTTGTTGTTCAGGAGAACCACAAGAATTGACAAAAACATAGCTTATATCTACACAGCTAAATGATGCCATACAAGCACTTGTCGTTTCTTCAATAATAACTTCGTGCGTTATAGAATCTGTACATGCTGTTCCATAAGCATATAAAGTAACTTGGAAAGTATCAGGCTTGGCAAAAACATAAGCTGGATTTTCGTCCGTAGAAGTGTTGCCATCACCAAAATCCCAAAGCAAGTTGTCATAATCTCTTGATGCACTAGTAAAGTTGGCTAAATAGCCATCTGTACTGAAACTGAATGCTGCTTCTGTGGCACAATCTAATAATTCAATAGTTTGACAAATCGTATCTTGGATGCTTGTTTGAGTATAAGCAGCAATTAAACATACTTCATAAGTGCCATAATCATCAAAAAGGTGATTCATAGAGGCATCGGTAGAAGTAGTATCTCCGTCGATTGTCCAAGCATAAGTATCAGCTCCACTAGATTCATTGGCGAAAATTAGTAATAATGGGTCTTCTTCTCCTCCAATTGTTGTTCCATTGTCATAAGAGAATCCTGCTACAACAGGCTCTGGCTCTTCAATAATAATGGTTTGGCAACTTACCTCATTACAAGCTGTAGCTGTATTTTCTACTAATAAACAGACCTCATAATCTCCTGCTTCGCTAAAAGTATATTGTACATTAGTATCGTAGTAAGATTGATTCTCAATGCTCCAAATAAGGTTGTTGTAATTACTAGAGGCATCAGTAAAGTCAACGATAAATCCATCAACTGTATAGGTAAAATCTGCTTCAACTTCGCATTCTAAGACAATTGTTTGGCAATAAGAATCTTGATCTCCATTACTCGAATTTCCAGCAAATAAGCAAACAACATAGATGCCAGGTCCAGTATAAGTATAAGTTGGATGTTCATCAAATAGAGTGGTTCCAACATCAACCGACCAAGCGTACATGTCTGCATCCGTAGAATTATTGGTGAAAGTGACTGTAAAATCAGTAACTTCATAGGTGAAATCTGCTACTACAGGGGCAATAACATTGATACTTTGGCAGAAACTGTCATTACAACTCTCACCACTTAGTTCTGCGGTTAAACAAACTTCGTATATACCACTTTCTGTAGCTGTATAACTCAAGTTTTCATCTGTAAATGTTTGTCCATCTACTGTCCAAGTATAAGTGTCTGCGCCAGTAGATAGATTGCTTGCAGTAATGTCCAAACCATCAGTAGCTAGTGCAAATCCTGCGGTAATATCACAACCAATAATCACATTTTGACAAGTAACATCACTTTCATTTGTAGTAGAGTTGGTTGCTGTTAAACAAACATTATAAGT
>JAHDFT010000140.1 GCA_020628015.1 Bacteroidota bacterium | reverse complement strand
TATTGAAATAGATACTAAAGCAGAATTAGAAGAAGTAAAAGATGCCTTTAGTTATTTTCATATTAAAACAGATGAATTATTGAATAATGGTATTGAAAAAGTGATTTGGATTTTTACCGATTCTAAAAAGGTAATGTTAGCAGAAGCAGGAAAAAACTGGCAAATAGTGGATTGGGATAGAGCTATTGAAGTGATGGAAGGAATAATTGTAAATATTGATCAAATGGTTGACTGAAGATATAAACAAAGGGGAATATTTAACATAAACAAAAAAACGAGCAATAGAATCCTCTATTACTCGCTTCTTTATACTATCAATAACATATGTAGGTTATTCCTTTCCAAGCACTACATGCTTCACCACTTTCATCTCCTCACCATATTGCACCCAAATAAAGTAAATACCCCCTTTCCAAGCACCACAATCAATCGTCAATTCTGCATTTTCTGTTGTAGGCGTGAGTACATTACGGTAATATTCCATGCCCAATAAATTGGTCACAAACACCGTATATTCCCTTTCCTTTGTTGTATCAAAATGCAATTGGAACTCGTCTGCACTTGGATTTGGATAAGTCATTATAGTTTGTTGATCATCCACAAGCGTCGTATAAGATTTACCAAATGGCGCAGAAATATTACAAGAAGTCACATATGATAAATCTACACTCATAGCTGGTGAATCTCCATCATGTCCATCACTCAATTTCACTATAATTTCCTTAACCACTCCAGATATGGCTACTGTCACACTACTTATATCCGCACCACTATAGGTACCATAGACAATTGTAGTACCTGAATTATTGACATAACTCACCTCGACAATCTCTATATATCGACGAGAAGGATTCCCATTTTGTCGTGCATTCAAGCCAGTAATGGTAAAGGTAGGATCTGCTTGATTGACCAAGCTAAGACTACTAGTACTACTACCTGTTCCCGAATGTTGTAAAGTAGATGCACTAAAAGTATTCGTCACACTACAAGGACTGCTAGAATCACAAGCATCAGGAATACCATCATTATCACTATCTAAGGAATCATCCCCATTTGGACAAATATCATTGGCATCACAAACACCATCATTATCAGCATCCGCAAAAGTCCCCAAACAATTACAATTCGCATCATAAACATCACCTGTTGTACAAGCATCATTGTCATTGCAAGCCGTACCTACGTTACAAGTAGTTGTTCCTGTATCTATTGTAATCTGATCTAAGGAAAAATCACTCGTAAAATCATTGGCTGTAACCCCTACAAAACGATAGGTGAGTACATTACCTACATAAGCACTTAGGTCAATATTTTGATTCAACCAATTTGTACCTTGATTCCCAGCTAAAGACCAAACATTCGTCCAACTCGCTCCACTATTGGTAGAAACCTCTAAAATTAAGGTTCCCATTGCCGCTCCATACATGTGGTACCAGAAATCAATACTAGCCGTAGTTGCATTAGTTAAATCATAGCAAGCCCCTTGAAAACGAGCTGTTTTACTAGGGAAATTAGGAGAAGAAGCCTCTGCATAAAAGTAATTAGAGCCTTGATAAGCCGCAGAAGGCCCCGTTCCATTAGAAGAGGTGCCACCAGAATTAACCACCCAATCAAAGTCCTCATCCGAATATTGACAAACACTCAAACTGCTTTCAAAATTTTCTACATGAGGGAAATTATCAAGCACCACCAAACAACCATTACAAGCCGTATTTCCACTAGAATCACAAGCATCAGGAATCCCATTATTATCTACATCTATCGTATCATCGCCATCTGGACAAATATCTTCGGCATCACAAACGCCATCCCAATCACTATCAACAAAAGTACCTGCACAATTGCAATCATTGTCATAAACATCACCTGTTGTACAAGCATCATTATCATTACAAGCAATTCCAGGTTTACAAGATGCGCTACCTATATCAACTGTGATCTGATCTATTGCAAAATCACTAGTAAAATTGTCTCCTGTAATGGCTACAAAACGATAGGTAATGATATTATCTATATAGGTACTCAGGTCAATATTTGCATTCAACCAATCCGTTCCTTGTTGACCAGACAAAGCCCACACACTTGTCCAAGTTTGCCCATTATCTGTAGAAATCTCGAAACTTAGTGTGCCTATTGCCGCTCCATACATATGATACCAAAAGTCAATGCTTGGTGTGGCAGCACCACTTAGGTCATAACACCCTCCTTGAAAACTAGCCGTCTTACTAGGAAAATTAGGAGAAGAAGCTTCGGTATAAAAATAATTGGCACCCTCATAAGCTGCTGAAGGACCAGTTCCAGTAGAAGAAGTCCCAGCAGAATTAACCGTCCAATCAAAATCCTCTGTAGCAAACTGACAAACACTCAAGCTGCCTTCGAAATCCTCTATATGTGGAAAACTATTAATTACTGTTGCACAAGCATTACAAGCACCAGAAATAATAGAGTCACAAGCATCAGGAATGCCATCACTATCCACATCTATTGCATCATCTCCACTTAGGCAAATATCATTGGCATCACAAACGCCATCATTATCGCCATCTGCATAAGTCCCACTACAAAAACAATTTTCATCCAATGTATCATTGGTGGTACAAGGATCTCCATCATCACAAGTAGAACCAGCAATATTACAGTCCACATACAAACAAGAAGAAATTGTTCTTAAACCAATCAACATCGTAGAAGAACCAGAATCCCCATCCTGTCCATCTGTTAATGTAACAGTTATTTTACTAGCTACTGAGATATTCACATCTACAGAGTTTACATTCATAAACTCCCCATAATTCTGTGTCACTCCATTCTCGTCCAAATAGGTAACTGACACCTTTTCATTATACTGTTTACTGGGATTCCCTGATAAATTAGAATTAATATAAATAATGGTGAAAGCAACATTTTTCCTTAATGTACTAAATGTATAACTAATAGCATTAGCTCCTGTACCAGAATGACTTAAAGTAGAAGAAGCAAAAGCTGCTTGCTGGAAGTCCTCACAAGGATTGTAACTCGAACAAGCATAGGTATCTGCTGTCTGTAAATAGTGGTAATTCATGGCTGCATACTGTTCATCAGAAAATGTGCCTCTACATGAATTAGGTGCGTAAGACATTAATAAATCTTCATTAGGCTGAAAAATATCTCCATTGGCATCTGTTTCTTCAAGATTATAAACACAATTAGTTGTCTTGCCAAATAAGTTTGGGTCAGCAGGTGTATCACAAAATCCATCACCTGCTGTTGCACAATTAGACCCATCTACCAATTCATCGGTCAAAACATCATTATCTGGGCCATGTGTATGTTGCAATGTAAAGAAATGACCCATCTCATGTTCTAGTGTAGTACCTGAACGCACACAACCATTATTTAAGTAAACCCAAGCACCACCAGAAACTCCTAGGCTAGACAAGCCGCATGAACCAAAAGTATTAACAAAATAGAGATTAACCACAGCATCCACAGTTTCTTCTGGTATTAGTATTTCACTTTCTGGGCCTGTCAAATCAAAATAGACAGAATTATTAATAAAATTAATGTCACCACATTGATAAAAGGACATACAAGCAGGTGCAAAAGCAGTATTGAGCCGATCCAAAGCAGCAAAATAATCTCCCGCAGATAATCCTCCTGTTCCATCATCTTGATTAATAATGTGTGCCATTACAGGTATTTCATAAATCGTATCACAAGCTAATCCTTTTTTGGAGTTAAGTTTTTGTATAAAAGCATCTCTAAACTTAGGATAATTTGGATCAGTCATCCTTTCAGGCACATAATCATCAGGAGCAATCGTCCCACAATAACTATCCAAATCACTAGTAATAAGCTGTGCAAATGCTTTTTTAGTAGATAAAAACAATAGAAAAAAACAAAGTAAGTAGATTGTTTTTGTAATCTTTTTTGGTGTAAAGTTCTGTTTCATCGTAAACATAGTTTTTGAGTATTTCAAATAAATTCCTTTGAACGCAACAATTGGGTGTACTTCTTATTGTCCAGGCAATGAGTGGTGTGCTGTATGTGTAGTTGATTTACTATGAACCTATATAATGTATTTTTAGCAAGATGTATTTTGACAGTATCGTTTGTCTTTGAAGCGTTGAATAAAATATTTGTGGTTTGTAAGAAAATAAGAAGTACAGACACACTTCTACCATTAAACAAATCTCTATCATAGACTTGTCCTGTTAATAAAAATAGTAGAGTGGGTAAGTAATATTAATTATAGCAATAAAGTATCGGTGTTGAAATGAATAATGATGTAGCTATGTTGTATTAATAAAAAATTTTGTAGCAATCTCTATAGGCGGATTTAGCAATTAGCAATTTCTAAAAATGAGTAAATTAGTCTTTCAATGTGTAGTTCACTTTCTCTTATTTCCTTTTCCTACTACTTAGGAATATTTCTAAAATCTGTTGAAACGTCTAAAATATAATAAGCATCAAAATTCACTCCATTCTGGAGTTTTTTAATAACATGCTGCAAGTTTAATTATAAAAAATTACAAATTATATAAAAATGATTAAAAAAAAGCAATCTATATATAAAATTCAAACAATTTGGTTTTGTTTTTAATTTTTTAATTGTAATAGATCAAGATGATGTCTTTTAGATGAACTATTTTATAGACACATAGAGGGTGATTAAATAAACACAATTAAAAATCCCCCTATCTCACCAAAAGATAGAGGGATTCGCCAATTATATAACATTATAAAAAGATACTTTCTAATCTCGTTCTCGACCAATACTCGTCCCATAATGCTGAATCACCGACTTACTATTAGGTGTCCCCTCCGTTACAATCGGTTTCGCATCATTAAAGACCCTTGCTCGCCATTGCTCGTCTCTTACCTCCCCTCTAGCCGTCGAATGGATTAGTCGGTAATCCTGGCCCACTAATTCTGCATTGACAAAAACAAAAATCACCATACCACTATGGCCAACTAACTTATAATACTGCCAGACCTCATAGGGCAAAGCACTAGGCTCTTGTGATTCAGTACGGATAAAGTTAGGCGGTCCATATTGCAAATACACTCGTCCACGATCTGTATCATAGCCATGCTTGATCTGAGAACTATAAGCTTTTTCTACCTCATCAACCACCTGTCTATAAGCAGAAAACTCTCCTTCAGGGTCCATTGGGTTTTGTATTTGCCAAAAACGATACAAAAACTGCCGCATTAAATGGTAATTTTCACTTTTCACCAAAGTACTCACATAACCTCGTTGCTGAGGAACAGCAATAGGGTACAGACTACCCAAATAAAAAGCCACCTCCTCATCTTTCAGATTAGTAACAAAAGTGCCTTCAATATTGGTGTCCTTAAGCGTCTCGGCATTCAACTCATCCTTTTTACGATTTCGTTGAAAAATAGCCGTTTTTGCTGCCAATAATTCATTCTTTTTATTCCGTACTTCTATGGCTAAATCATAATTTCCTGAAGGTAAATCTGCGATATTCAGTTCTGCCAATAAAACATTGACGGACTTTGTTTGCTGTTTCTTAAATTTACGCAGTTTTTGTACGATCTCATTAGATCCTGCCTTTTTTACTGCATAAATCGTTAAGAAGGCATCATCTTCAAGGGCTTTGTCTGCATTGTAAATCTCAGAATAGAAGGTTAATTTCTCCGTTTTCGGAGGATAATAACGAGCAACATTAGGAATAAGGTCATAACCCATCTTAGAATAGATATTATCTGATTCTGTTTCTTGATAAGTATCCACAAATACAATATCAGAAACGATCAATTCATCGGCTGTTGGAGCTATGGTTACTTTGCTTTCATAATGTACTGGCGCAGTCTCCTTGTTCATGTCCTTAAAATCAATTTCTAAGGTATAATCTCCTGCATCTAATGGCATCCGCTTTAGATCAATTAAATTAAAATCTATCGCAGTAGAGTCATTCTCTACTTCCTTGCTAGAAAGCAAATATTTATCAAAAGCAGCTATTTTTTCCCCTTGCTTAAAAAGCAAAGTAACTTCAACAGATGCTTGATATTTGTCTGAGGCATTCTTAGCGAAAGTTACGCCATCACTAGGAATGAGCAAATAGGTTTCTACATAACTTTCTCCTTCTGGATTTTGAAAAATGGCATAATCGACAATAGGATTAAGAGCCATAACCGTAGAAGATAAAGTTATACATAGTAGTATAGCTAATAAAGTGATTAATCGGTTGTGCATATGCTTTATTAATTAGTAATGTGTGAGTGAAATCTAGCTTCTAAATCATTCAATTTTATCAGATAAGACGAAGTAGAATGGATAGATTTTCAATGCTAATTTAAGAATAAAGAAACAATAAATTATCATTTTTCTTCCTTACCTTTGAAGTGCATCAAGCCTAATTTCAGATTAAAATTACAATAAATTAAGCAATGAATCAAAAAAAGGAGGAACAGGACTTAGCAGCCCAAGAGCGTGTTTTATTAGTAGAAAGTCAGTATCTCGGTTCTATCAACTATTTTGCACGTCTAGTACATCATCCCAAAGTGTGGATTGAGCGTTGTGAACATTTTATTAAATCCACTTATCGCAATCGTTGTTATATCGCTACGCCACAGGGCAGACAACGTTTAACTGTACCTTTACAAAAAGGCAAAGGACAACGCAGATCCATTACCAATATCCAAATTAGTTATCATGAAAACTGGCGCAAACTGCATTGGGATTCTATGTGTTATGCCTATCGTTCTTCTCCTTATTTTGAGTATTATGAAGATCATTTCTATCCCTTCTACCACGATCCTAAAAAGACCCATCTACTAGACCTCAATCAAGAACTGACGCTACTTATACTAGAACTCATTAATGCCAAAGTAGACATTAGTTTCACCGATCATTTTGCCAAAAGCTATCCTGAAAATGAGGTTTTGGATTTTAGATCGGTCATTCACCCCAAAGTAGGTTTAGAAAACAATGATGCTGCTTTTAAACATCCTCAATACCATCAGGTTTTTGAAGAAAAAACAGGCTTTATTCCTTATTTGAGTATTGTGGATTTATTATTTGCTAAAGGGCCACAGAGTTTAGAAGTACTAAAGGAAGCTTTATAAATATTTGGAGTTTTGACAAAAAAATCAATAAAGATGATGGTTGGCCAAGTATAATTACCCCATCTATTATTTTTACCCGTCTAAAAAAAATGTAATGTACCCCCGTAATAAAACTAGTGCAAGAAAGCTAAACCCAAAGCTGATAAAACCTGGTTGTAAATCTTGTAGTTGGGTAATACTTTGGGGTACTTTTCTAAGGAAACCACTAGTAAAGTAGCTGCAAAAGCAAATACAGAATCACTAAAACCCTCTAACCTACTTTTAGAATGCTCTATTTTGGGGATGATTATTGGCTCTTTCTTCATTAAGCGACACTATTTACAATCCATTGTTCGTAAGCTTCATTCGCTTCTACTTCGATTTTTAAAATACAAGGCACTTCATAAGAATGCACTTTTTCTACCGCAGTTTTTACCGCCTCCCAATGATTAGGACTTGTTTTTACAATAGAGACATACTCTCCTTCTCTAGCAATACTGCCCTGCCACCAATAAGCACTTTCTATTGGAAAAACATTGGCACAAGCAATTAGCTTTTGTTCTAGTAAATGATCACAAAGTTTTTGTGCTGCTTCTTTAGAAGGGTTCGTGATATAGATTAATAAAAACATATTTTATGGAAAATTAGAACTAGAAAATTTTAAAAAGAGGAAAGACCTATCCCTTTTTCATCAAAACTCTAAGTGATGGACTAATTTATTTCTGTTCCATCACTAAACTTAAAGATAAGTATTATATTCAAAAATCGCCTAAGAAAGCATAGTAGTAAAAATTAATTAATCATAATTCAACAAACTATTCCTTTTATTTTTTCACCATTATTAAACAAAACCGTCCTTTTTTTTATTAATAATAATACGATCTACTTATTGAAAAAAGTAACATGCATTAAGCATGTAATAACACCTTTAGACTCATTTTTTAGCTTTTAATAGTCTGGATTTAACACAAATCCCTTTTTTTTCTTTCTAAGAAGAAAAAATTCATTTAATTTTGTAAAGATTGTTTAGTAACAAGCAAAAAATAAATTAGGCGTGTTTGTTCGGTTAATTTGTCGTTAGACGAGGCAAAAAACGTAGGCGATGCGAGCATCGGCGAGGCTTTTTAACGAAGTATAACGGCAAATTAAACAACAAGATGTCGGAGTTATTTTTTAGCTGTTACTTAAATTAAAGTAAAAAGAAGACTATAATACTACCAACTTAATAAAGATAGCTATGTTTGGGGTTAAATTTGGCATATTCTATTTGACCTCACTTCTACATATAAAAGAGAATATTTGGTAACAAAGTAAGCTATAGTTTGATTTGTTACCAAATTATTAGTGTAACCACGTTCATTATTTGCTTTGCTTCTATGTACATACATTACAAGTAATAGCAATGGACACAACTCAGTATCAGGTCTTTACTTTGTCTAAATTAGTTGTTGTTGTATATTTCGAATTTGTTTATTTGGGTTAAATATACTTCTGAGCAGTTAATTTACGCATTGGTTGAACCTCAGGATAAAACCAAAAGAAAATGCGGCAGCTTAAAATTACCAAGTCTATCACGAATAGAGAGTCACAATCTCTTGAGAAGTATTTACAGGAAATCGGTAAGGTAGATTTGCTTACTCCCGAAGAAGAAGTTGAATTAGCAAAACGAATCAAGCAAGGCGACCAAGAAGCCCTTGAAAAACTAACTAAAGCTAATCTTCGTTTCGTCGTTTCGGTAGCTAAACAATATCAAAATCAAGGACTTTCCTTGAGTGATCTTATCAATGAAGGTAATCTAGGGTTGATCAAAGCAGCACAACGTTTTGATGAAACTAGAGGATTTAAATTTATCTCTTATGCTGTTTGGTGGATTCGTCAATCCATCCTTCAAGCTTTGGCAGAACAATCTCGTATTGTTCGATTACCACTTAACAAAGTCGGTTCTTTGAATAAAATCAACAAAGCATTCTCAGCACTAGAACAAGAATTCGAGCGGGAGCCTTCGCCAGACGAATTGGCTTCTGTACTTAATATTGATACAGATGAAGTAGAAACTACACTTGGTGTAGCTGCTCGTCACGTATCTGTAGACGCTCCTTTCGTAGAAGGAGAAGACAACTCACTATTAGATGTACTCGAAAATAGTAATACACCAAATACCGATTCTAAATTAGCCTACAGAGAGTCTCTAGGACAAGAGATCGAAAGATCCTTATCTACCTTAACAGACCGCCAGAAGGATGTCATTAAGTTATATTTCGGTATTGGCGTGGAACACAGTATGTCTTTGGAAGATATTGGTGAACGTTTCGGTCTAACCCGTGAACGTGTCCGTCAAATCAAAGATAAAGCCATTAATAAACTCAGAAGTGCTTCCAGAAGTAAATTATTGAAACATTATTTGGGGGCGTAGTTTTGAGGATTAGTTTATTTTTTGAAAAATGCGAGGCATTAATTTAATTCTACACAGAATCAATTAATGCTTCGCATTTGAGTTTTGTAGAATTAGTTGTTACATTACTAACTCGAAA
Organism: Bacteroidota bacterium; assembly: GCA_020628015.1. Lineage (GTDB taxonomy): Bacteria > Bacteroidota > Bacteroidia > Chitinophagales > UBA2359 > JAHDFT01. Next base: position 1,799 of record JAHDFT010000140.1, on the reverse strand, counting down.
AATCACGTAATGAACCCGAAACATTTGCATAAGATTAATTCTAGGAAATAGATAATTCCTTAAAACACCCACTCCTAAAAAACTTTTTTATCTTTGTGTGCCAAAATAAAAATAAAACACCATGTTTGAGAATTTACAGGAAAAACTCGATAGTGCGTTTAAGTCGCTGAAAGGACAAGGTAAGATTACCGAAATCAATATTGCTTCCTCACTAAAGGAAATTAGAAGAGCCTTAGTAAGTGCGGATGTGAACTATAAAATTGCCAAAGAATTTACAGGAAAAGTTAAAGAAAAAGCCCTTGGACAAGAGGTGCTTTCTGCGGTTTCTCCTGGTCAATTAATGGTAAAGATCGTTAAGGATGAGCTGACCGAATTGATGGGAGGCGAAACAGCCAAATTTAATATAGACGGAAAACCTGCGGTTGTGCTGGTTTCAGGACTACAAGGTTCTGGTAAAACCACTTTCTGTGCGAAATTAGCCAAATTCCTCAAGTCAAAGAAAAGCAGGCGAGTATTATTAGTGGCAGGTGATGTTTACCGTCCTGCGGCAATCGACCAATTGCATATTTTAGGAGAGCAAATTAAGGTAGAGGTCTATTCTGAAAAGGAAAATAAAAACCCTGTCGAAATTGCACTCAATGGTATTGAAGAAGCTAAAAAGAAAAGCTATAATGTCGTCATTATAGATACCGCTGGACGATTAGCAGTAGATGAGCAGATGATGGATGAAATTGCAGCAGTTAAGGAAGCTGCACAGCCTTCTGAAACGCTTTTTGTCGTGGATTCTATGACTGGTCAGGATGCCGTTAATACTGCGAAAGCCTTCAACGAGCGATTAGATTTTGAAGGAGTGGTTTTAACCAAATTAGATGGTGATACTAGAGGTGGTGCCGCTTTATCTATCAAGTACGTAGTCAATAAACCCATTAAGTTTATTAGCTATGGAGAAAAAATGGACACCCTAGACCTTTTCCACCCTGATCGTATGGCACAGCGGATATTGGGTATGGGTGATGTTGTTACCTTCGTAGAAAGAGCGCAAGAGCAATACGATAAAAAACAAGCCGAAAAGCTACAAAGAAAAATCCGTCGAAATCAATTTGACTTCAATGATTTCCTATCTCAATTGAATCAAATCAAAAAGATGGGTAGCATTAAGGAATTAGCAGGTATGATTCCAGGAATGAGTAATATGGTGAAGGATACAGATATTAACGAAGATTCCTTCAAAAAAATTGAAGCCATTATTTACTCTATGACCCCAGAAGAACGTACCAATCCAGGCGTTTTGAATGGTAGCCGTAAAAAGCGAATTGCCAAAGGTAGTGGTAATACCGTACAAGAAGTCAATCAATTCCTGAAGCAATTTGAGCAAATGCAAAAGATGCTAAAAACACTATCGAAATTATCTAGTGCAGGACGTGCATTTAAAGGATTACCATTTAATAGGAAGTAAAATAGATTATGGAAAATAAAGATAAAATCGTCAAGACTTCCGAGATTAGCATTAAGGTTCATCTGGATGAAAAATATATCCCAGCCAAAATGGATTGGGATGCAACAGACAGTTCTGGTGGTGGACGTAAGGACACTAAGGCAACTATGGTCGCCATTTGGGATCACCAAGCCAAAGAAGCCCTTCGCATCGACCTCTGGACAAAAGATATGCCTGTCAATGAAATGAATCACTTTTTCTACCAAACCCTCATTACGATGAGTGATTCTTACAGGAGGGCAACAGGCAATCAAGAAATGAGTGAAGAAATGAAAGCCTTCGCCAAACAATTTGGACAAAAATT
>JAHDFT010000139.1 GCA_020628015.1 Bacteroidota bacterium | reverse complement strand
AGCACAAAATACTGTTTGAGCGCAGCGAGTTTATTTTGTGTAGGATTTTTGGGGCGATTTTGCCGTTAAGAAATCCATACAGTCTTGACTTTTGCTTCTTTGTGTCAAGACAAAGAAGAGACAATAGATTCATCAAGGAAAATCATTAATGATTTACAGTAAAATTGGTGTTTCGTATAACATCAATTATAGATAATGGATATAATAATGGACGATATTAATATTATTTTGGATGGCTCAAGCCATCCAAAATAATACTATGAATCATAACCTATACATTATATTGCTGTTGATAATAACTCTGATAAGTCCCAGAAGTGACATGCTCCATCCATTCTTCATTCTCTAAATACCAATCGATGGTTTTAGACAAGCCTTCTGCAAAAGTAAGCGAGGCTTTCCAACCTAGATCATTGGTGATTTTAGAAGAATCAATAGCATATCTTCGATCATGTCCTGCACGATCTTTGACGAAAGTGATGAGTTTTTCATTCGTTCCTGGCTCTCGTCCTAGTTTAGCATCCATCAATTGACACACTTTTCTGACTAACTGGATATTTTGCCATTCATTATTTCCGCCTACATTATAGGTTTCGCCAACAGCTCCTTTATGATAAACCAAATCAATTGCATTGGCATGATCATCCACCCACAACCAATCTCTTACATTTTTACCATCACCATAAATCGGCAGCGTTTTTTGATGCTTGATATTATTGATGATTAGTGGAATCAGTTTTTCTGGAAATTGATTGGGCCCGTAGTTATTAGAGCAATTGGAAATGACTACGGGCATTTTATAGGTATGGTAGTATGCTCTGACAAGGTGATCCGCACTAGCTTTAGACGCAGAATAAGGAGAACGAGGGTCATAAGGAGTTGTTTCCTTAAAAAGTCCTGTATCCCCTAGTGAACCATATACCTCATCAGTAGAAACTTGATAGAATCTTTTACCTTCAAAATTGCTTTCTTCCCATTGATCCTTAGCTACTTTGAGCAAGTTGACTGTACCAATGATATTGGCGAAAATGAAATCAAGCGGTTTGGTAATGGAACGGTCTACATGAGATTCGGCAGCGAGATGAATCACGCCGTCAAATTGATGTAGATCGAATAACTCTTGCACAAAATCCATCTCCACAATATCCCCTTTAATAAAGGTATAATTGGGTGCCTTCTCAATATCTTTTAGATTTTCCAAATTACCTGCATAAGTCAATTTATCTAGGTTAAAAATGTGGTAATCAGGATATTTGTTGACAAATCTTCGGATAACATGGGAGCCAATAAAACCAGCTCCACCTGTAATAAGGATTTTTTTGCTCATATTTGGTTATTTTTTACCATTAGATAGATAGAATTAAGACTAGCGGATCAAGTCCTAAATCCTTGACCGTTTTTTATTAGGAACGAGTGAAAAATAAGTGTACAAATTTTGGTTAGGGAAATTTGACCCTAGACGAGGCAAAAAACGTAGGCAATGCAGGGCATTGGCGAGGCTTTTTAACGAAGTATAGGGTTAAATTTATCAATCAAAATGGTACAATTATTTTTTGACTGTTTCTTAAACTTGACAGGTCGCTCCGATGGAGCTTTTTCCCTTGTTTTTGTTTTTTCTACAAACAGTAAAACTCCGATGGAGCTATCAGTATTAGCTCCATCGAAGCTTTGCTGTTTGTAGAGAAATAAGCGACCAAAATATTTAAGCTCCATCGGAGCGACCTGTCAAGTTAGAAGTGAAAATATCAACAAAAAACTATCAAAGACTTACAGCCTGCATCACTAGGAGAATCAAGTCAAAGCTTGATTGTTTTACAATCCCCAGTAAGTCAATTGCTCAAACTGGTGATTGTACATGCCTTTTACATCAATAAATAATGCATTTTCATTGGCAATTTTAAGGAAATCTTCCTCCTTTAACTTGATATAGTCATCGTGTTTGACTGCATAAATAATACAGTCATAATCATCTCTGACTTTATCCACAAGTTTTAAACCATACTCCTCATGTAGATCCTCAGAAGAGGCATAAGGATCGGTAATATCGACATGTACATAAAAAGATTGCAATTCTTTGACGAGATCGGTCACTTTTGTATTCCGAATGTCGCTGACATTTTCTTTGAAAGTAATCCCCATAACCAAAACTCTAGCATCATTGAGCTTTTTACCCATTTGGATAATGTGTTGTACTGCTTTTTTGGCAATATAATAGGCCATTTGATCATTGATCTTACGCCCACTCAAAATAATATCTGGCTTATAACCCAATTGGATGGATTTATAAGTGAGGTAATAAGGGTCAACGCCAATACAGTGACCACCAACTAAGCCAGGATAGAATTTCAAGAAATTCCACTTGGTGCCTGCTGCCTCTAAAACATCATGTGTATTGATGCCCATTTTATCAAAAATAAGCGATAACTCATTCATCAAGGCAATATTGAGGTCTCTTTGGGTATTTTCGATGACCTTCGCTGCCTCTGCCACTTTCACCCCTTTAGCTCTAAATACACCTGCCTCAATAATTATTTCATAAACTTTGGCAATAAGATCCAAAGATTCCTCATCACAACCTGAAACGACCTTTGTAATTTTAGTAATGGTATGCACCTTATCTCCTGGATTGATGCGCTCTGGTGAGTAGCCATATTTAAAATCTTCAATAGCTTTCAAGCCAGATTCTTTTTCCAAGATAGGGATACATTCCTCTTCTGTACAACCTGGATATACAGTTGATTCAAAGACAAAATAATCTCCTTTTTTCAACACTTTCCCTAAATTAGTTGAAGCACTTACTAAAGGTCTTAAATTAGGTACTTTGTAATCATCAACAGGAGTAGGAACAGCAATAATGAAGAAGCAAGCATCCTTTAGTTCTGCTGGATTAGCAGTGAAATGGATGTCTCTATCAACAAATTCTTCATTGGGAAGTTCTCGGCTAGGATCTTCTCCATTTCGCATCATTGCGACTCTTTCTTCATTAATATCAAAACCAATAACCGAAAGATGTCTAGCAAATTCTAGTGCAATTGGTAAACCTACATAACCTAAACCAATCACCGCCAATTTCGCTTCCTTGCGAATTAGCTTTTCATAAATTGTCGGATTGTCCATATGAGGGCATTTGAATTTAATCTATTTTTCGTTTGCGGCTGCAAAGGTAAGTAAGAAATAGGAATTTTGATAAAGGGACTAGAATCTAATTTATAAATACTATTTAATTTACCTTTCTAAAAGTAAAATCACGCTCACAACGAAGCACATTAATACCCTTATTTTCTAAGAAATCAGGCGTATAAAAATCAGCTTGATAGATCGAAGCACCTTTGAAGTCATACTTACTGTAAATGCCCTCTACCTCAGCGTTGCTAATATAACTTCCCCAATTGGCTCCATAAGTCTGGTAAAGATTGCCAAAATAACGAATGAGGTCATAACCAATAGCCGCATTAATTGTCGGATATTTGCCAAATTGCATTTTAAACATTTCCTCAAAAAAAGTCACTCGTTCATCAAAAGGATCGCCATGAAAATCAGCCGTAGTATGGAAATTCAAATAAGGCAGATAATCCAATTGCAAAGTTTTCATCTTTTTCCAGTTGGGCATTCCAAAAACGGTAATAGGGTATCTTTTTCTCAATAATTGTAATTTACTCAATAAATCATTAATCAACACTTCATTGAAGGAAGTGACAATAAGGATATTTTCTACCTCTGTAGATAAATACTGTTCAATGTCTGCAATTTTATATTCATTAGTATAAATCATGTGGGAGACTTGGGTATATTGATTGAAATCATTACCCACCTGATCATCTAAATGAAAGAAATCAAATTGTTTGGCCAGTTCTATTTCTTGGTGATTAGGTGTAGCAACAGTAAGTATTTGTTTAGTCGCAAAATTACGCTTAATAAAGTCATACATGGCCTCACAATGCGTTTCTATAGAAGAACTGGCTTTGAGAAAATAAGGATTACCATAGGTAACTTTATTAGAAGGAGAAAGTGGCGAAATCGTATAGATGCCATAAGTTTTGGCATAACTAGCTACTGGCTCCATTGGTTTATTGTAAATTGGACCAAAAAAGAGATCAGAATTAGCTAACATAGGATCACTCAATATTTGATCTACCTTCATTGGATTTTTTTCTGTATCAAAAACTCTTAAGGTCAAGTTGAGACCTTTAGCACGTAATTCTTCTGCACCAGAAATAATCCCTTCATACATTTCTACGGCTACCCTTGAACGATTGGTAACGCTATCCACACGTTGATAAGCAGGAGGGAGATTGAAAGGAAGGAAAATTGCTACATCAAATACATTGTCGTTTTTCTCCATGCTATAAGAGGAGGTGCCATAAGTATAACTACTACCAGAAGTTACACCAGAATTACTCGTTGTAAGACTACTGCTTGTGGTATATTTACTAGGATTGGTGACAGAACCATCCAAATAAACAGGTTGCTCTCCCGAACCAATGATATAAGTATCAGAAACACCAACCGCAGGATTTGAACCCGAACTATTTGGTGTTGTTGTAGTTGATTGATTAATGTCTATCCCATATTGAGGAACATTCCCAGCACTTGGCGTAGGACTAGGCTCGATACCATATTGAGGAATGTTAGTATTAGCTGGCGGATTCGGATCAGATTCAATTCCATATTGAGGGATGGTCGAGCCATTTTCTTGTATGATTGTAGGATCGCTATAAGTTGTATTGACATTGTTAGCTGGTGGAGGCGTATAAATGGGTTGAGCAGTAGAGTTACCTTCATTTACTGGTGTTGTTTCATAGTTTGCTCCATTAGTAGCAGGTACAGGAGTCCCATTAGCAGGTGTCTCAACTGCTGAAGGATTCTCTTGTTGAAAATACTGGTCATAGAAAGTACCATTTTGGTTCTCCGTTTGTGCAAACAAAGAAAACCCATAACAACAGCTAATACTCAGCAGAATAATTTGCAATATAGATTTATGCTTAAACATGTAGCGTTAATTTATTGGTCAAGGAAGACAGTAATCAGTCTGTATAGTATCTGAAATAGAATTAATATCGGTTTTACAAAGGTATAAAGTTTTGTAAGATTATTATACTCTTCGTAATGTTGAAAAATAAAGATGTGCTTTATCTGCTACAATTCCTTAACTTCGCCCTACTTACTAATCCATTTAAATTAGTGAATTATGCTAAAACGAATCGCTTACTTTACCTTATTGCTTTGCTGCTCTACTTTAACACTTTTTGGACAAGTATATGATATTTATCAGATAGAAATGCCAAAAGATATTGAAAATATTAAAGTCCAACCACTCTATACAGATTCTACGACTTCTGCTTTTATTATTTGGGTAAAAAAAGGGGTGAAAATGCACAAGCATGTACATCATACTGAACAATTAATGGTACTAGAAGGTAGTGCAGAGATGATTTTGGGGAGTGATACCCTTCAAATTTACAAGGATGACTTTATCATTATTCCTGAAAGTGTACCTCATGCAGTTACCAAAGTATATGGAGATCGACCTTTAAAAGTATTATCTATACAGAGTCCAGAATTTAAAGGTTTAGATCGTGTATTTTTGGATTAGTATAGCTAATTCTTACCATTTTTTTGTCAAAAAATAACATTTACCATGCATCAACAAAACTGGTTTAAAATAACCCTTGCTATAGCACAAGAAGCCTTCCAAGAAATTGTCATTGCTGAATTAGCTCAATTGAATTATGACTATTTTGAAGAAATAACAGGAGGGATAGTAGCCTATATTACAGAAAATAATTTCAGGGAATCCCAATTACAGGAAATAATTGACCGTTATCAATCGTTTTGTTCAATGAGCATTAAGGAAAAAGCATTAATTCCTTATCAAAATTGGAATGCACAATGGGAACAGGAATTTCAACCCTTAGTACTGGATAATAAACTAGTCATTCATTCTTCCTTGCATCAGGTAGAAGGTGATTTTCCTTATCGCATCATTGTTGATCCTCAAATGGCTTTTGGTACGGGACATCATGAAACCACTTATCTGGTTTTGGAACAACTCTTGCGCCTAGATCAATCAAAGGATTGGGATTATACTAAGGCTAAGATCTTAGATTTTGGTTGTGGAACAGGTATTTTAGCCATTTTAGCAGCTCAAATGGGTGCAACAGACATTGATGCAGTAGATTATGATGCCAATGCTTGTGAAAATACAAAGGAAAATATGCAGGTCAATAGTATCGACCATATTCAAGTTTTTTGTGGAAGCACAGAAGCTATACCCAATAAGACTTACAAACTAATTTTAGCCAATATCAATAAAAATATATTGATAGAAACATTACCCGCCCTATGTAACCATTTGCAAATTGGAGGGGTCATAATGCTTAGTGGCATCCTCGAAACTGATACCCCAGAAATGATTGATTTCCTCCAACCGTTTAAATTATCACCTGACCTTATACAAACAAAAAACGAGTGGGCGGTGATGTGTTTGCAGAAATCTTAAACTAGCTTCCTAATAATATCTAATGAAACTAAACTAATTGATGAAATTTAATTGCAAACGATCAACAGACTCGTACTTCAAAAAGAAAAGTAAAACATGAAACAACTGATTCTAATCCCTATACTGCTTTTACTCCTATCTAGCTATACCCTTGCTTCGGATGGATTCTCTAACGATCCAGATGAGTTTTTTAAGCAATTGGCAGAGCAAATGGAGCAAACGAATAGGGATGATGCAAAAGAGGCGGTAAAAGCGTTTACCAATGCAGGCAGAAGCGGCAATATTCCCGAAGTAGAATTACAACGTATCATTAAGTTAATGAATGTGATGAAGGCAAAACGAATGCGAAATCATCCACATTTCAATAACTATATTCAGGCGATCAATTCGATGGTAACAACCGAACAGTTTACCGCCAAATTCCCAAATTGGCAGGTAATTGTTGAAGGAATTGCCGATAAAGCTGTTAGAGGTAGCTTTGTAGATTTCGATAACTTTTTGAAGTTTTCCCTCCCTTTTATAGCAGATAACGTACTCTATAAAACCAGAACAAAAACATGGAAGGCAGAATTAGTGGATTATGAGTTTATTCCAGATGCCCAAAGACCAGGTGTAACCATTACCGAAACCAGTTTATACCTTTTTACCCCTAAAGATTCCCTCTTTATTTACAATACTAAAGGTAATTACTATCCACTAGAATCACTTTGGGAAGGCAGTAGTGGAAAGGTAACATGGGAAAGGGTAGATAAAGATCCAAATAATGTTTATGCCGAAATTGGAAAGTATAATATTGACTTTACCAAAAATGGGTATACGGCTGCAAATGTCCTTTTCCATCACAAAAAATACTTCAAAGTACCTATCGAAGGAATTTTAGTTGATAAAATATCTGCCAAAGTAGATAAATCTTATCTGTATCCACAATTTGACTCTTATGATACCAATATTAAGGTGGATAATTTTGCGCCGCAGGTGAAATTTGAGGGCGGATTTGGTTTACATGGCTTTAAAGTAGTAGGATTTGGTAAAGATGAAAAGAAGGCAACAATTACCCTCTTTTCCAATGATGATCGTAGAATTATGAGTGCCAAATCCATGAAGTTTGGAATTAAGGAGGCAAGGCAATTGAACTCCATTAATACAAGTGTAGCGGTTTATTTTGCCAATGATTCTATTTATCACCCTAGTTTGAATCTCAAATACGTTATTCCGACCAAAGAACTCCGATTAGTACGAGACAATAAGGCAAGTTCAAAGATTGCCTTTATGTCTTCTTATCATAAATTAGAAGCCAATATTGATGCCCTTTTATGGGACTTAGATAAGCCGTTTATTGATTTTGAAATGGTGACCCAGTTGAAAAATAAACGTGTGGCTTTTGAATCTTTCAATTTATATGAAGCTGCCAAAATTGACAAATATTTACAACTTACAGATTTAGATGTATTGAGTGCCTTAAAAGGCTATATAGATGCAGGGCAATTTACTGTTGGTGGAGAAGAATTTGCTAAATATATGAATCCTAAATACACCATTTCTAGTGTACTAGGAACCATATTCGACTTGGTAGAAGATGGCTTTATTTATTATGATGTAGAATTAGACCGAATCACCATCAGAGATAAAACCCTCAAGTATTTTCAAGCCAGAAGGGAAGAAATTGATTATGACCGCATTATGTTATTATCTGTTTCGGATGACGAAAATGCTCAGTTAGATTTAGAGACAAAGAAATTATTGGTAACGGGTCTAAGTCGAATTATTTTAAGTGATAAACAAAGGGTATATCTACATCCTTTAAATGGCATTACACAGGTGAAAAAGAATCGAGACATGGACATGAATGGCTCTATTCTATCAGGTTATGTCGATTTTTCAGGTAAGAATTTTCACTTTAATTACGATCCTTTCACCATCAATTGCGATACCATTCAACACATGCAATTGTATATAGATAATGAACCGAATACAGGTGCTCCAGCAGATCGCAAGGTCTTTCCTGTGAAGACTTTGATTCAGGATGTAAAAGGAACATTATATATTGATAAGGAAGACAATAAATCAGGGAAAGAAGATTATGCGGATTATCCCAAGTTTGTGAGTGATGGACAAGCGCATATTTACTACGATAGTGATTATTTCTATCGTGGAGCTTATAAACGAGATACCTTTTATTTCCTTTTAGATCCTTTTACCTTCAAAGACCTAGATATTATCACCAAAGAGGATATGATTTTTGCAGGAGAAATGCATCCAAGTAATATTTTTCCGCCTTTTAAGCAAGAAATTTCTTTACAACCAGATTATACACTCGGTTTTTCTAAAGATACTGGACTAGACGGCATGCCTACTTATGAAAAAGGGATGTTTACAGGCTCCGTTTCTATGAATGAAAAAGGATTTAGGGGGAATGGGGAGCTAGTTTATATGGCATCGAATATGACCTCTGATAATTTTATATTTTTCCCTGATTCCATGTTGGTAAGTTTGGAATCCTTTAGTACCAAACGGATGAAAGTGGGAGATATTCCGTTTCCGCCTTCTTCTAATACAGGGGTTAAGGTAAAATGGCTGCCAAAGTTGGATAGTATGATTGTTAAGATGGGAGAAACACCATTCTCTGTCTTTAATGACCGCTTTTCCCTCAAAGGAAATCTAGTATTAACTGATAAAGGAATGGAAGGAAAGGGAGCCATGATGTGGGATTATGCGACCATTCAATCCCCAGAATTCCGATTTGAAGAAGAATCCTTCCGAGCAGATTCCTCTGATGTAATTATTCGTAGTGAGAAAACTTCTAGGGGATTATTCAATTCCTATAATGTTAAATCAATGGTGGATGTCTCTACTATGACGGGTAGATTTGAGGCTAGAGAAGGAGTCATGCCGATTGTTTTACCTTATAATCAATACAAAACCTATGCTGACAAGTTTTTCTGGAAAATGGAGGAGAATGAAATCAATGTGCGATTGCCAGAAAATACGGATACCGTTTTCTTTGAATCCATGCATCCCCGTCAAGGAGGTTTGAAGTTTAGAGCTGGTGGTGGATTGGTTAATTTAGATTCCAATACAGTTAAAGTCGATGGAATTCCTTATATTAATGTAGCAGATGCTAAGATTGTTCCTTATAGTGGGCGTATAACCATTTTACCGAATGCAAAAATTGAAGACCTACTCAATGCAACAATTGTCGTAGATTCTACTACAGAATACCATAAAATTACTGATGCAAGGGTAGTCATCAAAAATATCAATGAATTTTCGGGTAATGGAAAATATACGTATCGAGGAAAAGGTATTCCAGAACAGGTGATTGAATTTGACCAAATCGAATCCATTGATGAACTGAAAAGCGAGCAGCAGAAAAAGAAGGATAAAGATAAAGAAAAGGGTAAAGGAGCAGATGCTATTGTTGAAAATAAGGAGAAAAAGAAGGAAGTCAAAGGGTATTTTACTTATGGCAGTACCTCCATTCCTGAAGATCAAAAATTTAAACTCAATAACCGAATTGAATACAAGGGTGACGCTATCATTGATTCGAGGTCAAAATATCTTGTTTTCGATGGTTTTGCAAAGATTGGGATTCTTTCTAATCTCGAATCTAATTGGTTCAAATTCAAGGACGATATTAACCCCGAAAACATCCAAATCGACGTGTCTACACCGATTGGAGAACGTTTAGATACCTTGTCATTTGGTTTGGTATACGATATGGATACACTAGGGATTTACGCCACTTTCCTAAGTAGTAAGCGAACACCTTTAGATATTTTTGTTTTTGATACAAAAGGGGAATTGGAATACGATGCAGATAAAAATATTTATCGAGTAGGGGATTTAGCAAAATTGAATGGAGAAAAGGAGCAAGGAAATGTTTATATACTGAAAGATTCAGAGCAAAAAGTAGATTGTCAAGGACGGATTAATTTGGGGAAATTTGGTCTAGCTAGAGTAGATGCTTCAGGTTTCATTTCTCATGATATAAAAACAGGACACTTTGACTTTTCTGATGTCCTAGTCGGTTTTGATTTTACCTTTGATGAAACCTTATTGGATAAGATCGGTCAAACGGTCAGGGATTATAGCTATGATGAGGAAATCGACTATACCAAAGAAGAGTATTTACAAGCAGCCATAGAATTATTGGATGAAAAAGACATTCCTGATTTCAAAAAGACCATTGGACAATATGGTTATTTACCTGAAAAAGTCAAAGGACTAGATCAAACCATCACCCTCACCGACCTCAATATGGTCTACGATTCAACCAACCTCACCATTCGCTCACTCGGACAATTTGGCTTAAGTTATAGTGGTAATAAATATGTCAACCGTATGGTGAATGGTTATGTGGAGTTTGGTTTGAGAAATAGAAAGAGTGACTTCTTTAATCTATATATTGAAACAGACGAAGATGAGGATGGCAGCAAAGAATGGTTTTTCTTCAATTATAAGAAAGGACAAATGCGGGCTTTGAGTTCTGATCCTGATTTCAATAAAACGATTATGGAAACAAAGGAGAAGAAACGACGTACAGAAGATAAGAAGACAGGAATGGTTTATGAGTATACTCGTTGCCCAACACCAATCAAAAATGATTTCCTAGCACGTATGCGAATGATGGAGCCAGATGAGGTGGAGGAGAAAAAGCCGCCAAGACCTAGAAAGCCTAAGCCTAAAGTAGAAAAGCCGAAGGAGGAAACGCCTATACCAAGTGAAGACGAGAAAAAGGAGGAGGAAAAAGGCAAGAAGGAAAAGAAAGATAAGAAGGCAAAGGATAAGCAGGATAAAGCAGATAAAAAAGCTAAAGAGGAGGAAGAAAAAGCGGCTGGAAGTGAGGAAGATAAGGGAGAGACAGAGGAAAAGGTGAAGGAAGATAAGAAAAAAGCGAAAGCAACAAAGAAAGATAAAAATAAGAAAGAGCAAGCAGAGGAAGGTGA
>JAHDFT010000138.1 GCA_020628015.1 Bacteroidota bacterium | reverse complement strand
CCTTATATGAGCGAAAAGATGTAGATCTATTGTCGCCTTATGGTGTGATACGAGTGGTGGAGGATGCAAGGGAAGTGAATGATTATGAGCCTAATTTTTTTGAATAGAAAACCAAAAGCAAAACAATGTAGGAACGAGTGGAAAATAAGTGTACAAATTTTGATTAGAGAAATTTGACCCTAGACGAGGCAAAAAACGTAAGCAATGCAGGGCATTGGTGAGGCTTTTTAACGAAGTATAGGAGTAAATTTATCAGTCAAAATGGTACAATTATTTTTTAACTGTTCCGTAGGATTAGGGGCATAAAAAAAGCCTTCTCAGCATATTTCATGAGAAGGCCAAACTAACCCAAATTTTAACTACTATATTTTATTTTTTCGATAATTAATTAAACAATGTTTTTCGGGAAAAAAACCTTCTCACGTTGTTTGCGTGAGAAGGCCAAACTAACCCAAATTTTAACTACTATGTTTATTTAATTATGAACTACATTGAAAGTATACGGGGCTTGTTTCCTAAATGTTTCATTTTTAATGGTTTTTTTTCCAAAAAAAATCATTTTTTTATTACTTATGCAAAAGTATCCTGATTATTAGGAGTTTACAATGTGCGTATTTAATGTGATAGGAATATTATTGATATTAAAGTGTGTATATTTCTCTTAATCCATTATTAATAAAAAAAACCTTCCTACTAAATGTAATTGTAGGAAGGTCAAACTAACCCAATTTTAACTATGTATCTCAACTAACCCACTTATTTTTACGGAATTAAACAGGAATGTGTTTCATTGAAAGTGAGTTTTTTTTAAGTTTTTTTATTCTTTTTTCAAGTAATGAATTATTTTATTTAACTAAATTATATCTTATAAAAGTATTGATTTTAAATAAAATAAATGTTTGGTATATTTTGATCCAATTTTTTATCACTACTTAGTTGTTTAAGATGATTAGTCTAGGCAAAAAAAAACCTTCCCGTGTATAATTATACGGGAAGGAAAAAACCCTTACTAAACCCTATTTCTTATTGTTATATTAGTGAATCATTAATTGGTGACTGTAATTGTAATCACCTGTAGTAATTTGAACCGTATAGATTCCTGTAGGTAAATCACCTCTATCAAAGTTTAATTGGTGTTTGCCTGCGGTATAGCTATCATTAGCCAAGTTGCGTACTAGTTTTCCTGACATACTATATACATTAACTTGTACATCTGAAGCTGTTGTTAACTCAAAGTCAATATTGGTACTAGTACTGAAAGGATTAGGGTAGTTACCTAAGTTTTTTACTGTTTTGCTTGCAACAGGAGCAGGAGTAGAATTGGTTTTAACGATTGGTTTTTTAGGTCCTGTTTTTACCTTTTTAGTTGTATTAAAGACATAAACTTTTCCAGTAAAACTAGATTCACATCCTTCTTTTGTAAATACCGTCAAACTAAATTCATAAATGCCTTTAGTTGGGTATTGATGTGTTGGATTTAACGTGGTAGAAGTGGCACCATCTCCAAAATTCCAGCTGACTGTCTCAAATTCTCCTATTGTTTTATTAGTGAAACTTACAGAAAGTCCTTTAGTTTTATAAGAGAATTTAGGGCTTACTTCACATTCTGCTTGTGCAGTAAATGAAATGAATAATATGGAGATAATGGTAATAACGAGTTTCATAATGTTACATGCTTTATTTAAAGTCCGATCTTTTAATTGCTGAAGACAGTAATATATACGATGTATTTTTTCTAAAAGTTACAAATATTGATGGCTTTTTTTTTGATTTTTTTATTTAATGGTTTGGTAGATAGGTTATTACATAAATAGTTCTATTAAAATAAAAAAGCTTTTCTATTTTAATAGAAAAGCTTTTTGATAACTAACTAACTAAACTAAAATCAATGATGAATTATTTCCGATTGCACTTTTATATACGGAGGTTTTTTAAATAAGTTTCAATTAATGGAGAAATTTATGAGATTTATCAATAAAATGTATTTTATGATAATATAGTGTATTATATATGGTACTTAGCAGATAGGAATAAAAAAAGCCTTTCCGAGCAATGTGGAAAGGCCTCTGGTGATAACATAAAACCTACTCTCTAGAAAACACCTGAAAAAAAGCTCTATTTAAGAGAATTTACTATAATAATTTAAAATATAGTGTAAAAGCACTATAACTTCTTACAAATTATCTGTATTATTTAAAAATCTAATTAATTACAGACAGTTTATTATACGGACTAAAAAAGAGAAAGGTTGCGAATAAACTATAGATTTAAAAGATAGAGCAAAAAGAAGAAATTATAAAATACGTGTTTTTTTGATGTAAAGTGGGCATGAGACTTGGCTTTTATCCTTAGAAGATATAAGGAATAGTAATTAGAAAGGTAGTTTAGTTTTTTGTTTTTTACAGGACAATAAAAAAGCCCTCCCCAACGAGGGGGAAGGCCAAAAAACCCCTTACTAAACCCTATTTTGTTAATACGGTTTAAGGGAAGGCCCCCTCAAAATTGAGGAAGGCCAAAAACCCCTTACTAAACCCTATTTTGTTAAACGGTTTAAGGGAAGGCCCCCTCAAAATTGAGGAAGGCCAAAAACCCCTTACTAAACCCTATTTTGTTAAACGGTTTAAGGGAAGGCCCCCTCAAAATTGAGGAAGGCCAAAACCCCTTACTAAACCCTATTTTGTTTTTAATTTTTTGTGCTTGATCTACTTTGATAAAATAAAGAAATAGTGAAGGAAATTAGAGATTGTAATAGGTAGGTGCATATACTTGAGTTATAAAATGTATAATAATTACACTTTATGAATTGATTTATAGCTTCTCTACCTATTAAAAATAATCTAACCTTTTCTGTATAAACTGAAATGTAAAAACTGATGCTGTTTGATAACCTATTCCTATGGATAGTTTACTGAAAATTAAAGTGTTATTACTCAGTAAGCTAGAAACAATCTAATAATTGCATACACCGTGCCATATTGTGTGTTAACTCAATGCTTGATGACGTTTTTTCGATAAAAGTCTTTTAAAACAAGGGAAAATCATTTATTTGTCATGAAAAAAAACTTCTGTTTTTAATAAATATAAGTTGATAAGCGCATTTATTTTTTACTTTTCTTGATATTTGTGTGCTAATAAATGTCCTATTTTGTAAGCATATATTTGATTTATTCCAATTTTCCTAAATCTTGTATATTAATTGAGGAATAATAGAGCAGTAATGGAGGTGTTTATTTTAGTGGCGGAACAAAAATAAGCTCCTCCATATCTTGCCATTAGATTTATCTATTATACTAGACAAAAATAATTTTTGCTATTACTTTACAGTTTTGTCATGCTCTAATTGTAGCCAATTTAGTACGAGTTGAATAATACCATAGTCGTATTGTTCGCCTAGAGCAGCATATAAATCTCTTAACTTGGAATCTAGTCCATGTTTTTTGATCATATTGGCAATATCTTGATACTCTTCGGCTGGAATGATTTCACTAACATCTATTTCAATTCCTCTAGTCAGTAAACCTGCAAAATGATTGTAAATGGTAGACAAAGTTACTTGTCTTCTATCTGCAATAATTTCAGGTTTCAAGCCTTGTAGATGGTAATGATAGGTGACGATTTTAGTGCCTCCTTTAATTTTTCCTCCTTCCTCAGCCACAAAATTGATGATGGCTTCTATGAAAGCTTGCCCATATTCTGTCAATTTATGAACACCAACGCCTGAAATTTCTATGAATTCCTTTTCATTAATCGGAAGCGTTTGGGTCATAGCTCTGAGGGTTTTGTCATTAAAAATTTGATAAGGAGCCAACTCAACTGCTATGGCAATTTGTTTTCTCAATACTCTTAACCGCTCAAATAGACCATCCTCAAACATTTCCTTCTTCGTCTTTTTCCGTATTTTCGGAACTGCTGCTTGTCTGTCAACCGGCTGAACTAATTTTACTTTTTCTCCTTCAAATAAAACCTTCCGGCTGTGTTCTGTCAATTTTAATGCATTGTGTTGGTCATAAGCGATTTCTAAATACCCCAAATTGAGGAGTTGGGTAATGAAATCAAACCATTCTTGTTCTTTAAAATCTTTTCCTTTTCCAAAGGTTTTAATTTTATTGAACCCTTGGGCAACTATTTGATTATTAACTCTTCCACGAAGGACATAAACAATAGTACCCATCGCTGCTTTTTCTCGACAGCGGGCTACCGCAGACATGACCTTTTGGGCAATAATCGTTCCATCAAAAGTCTTTCTTGGATTCTGACAGACATCACAACTACCACAATTCTGATCCAATTTTTCTCCAAAATAATTCAATAAAACTTTTCGTCTACAAGTATTGGTTTCTGCAAACTGTTGTAATCTAAGGAGTTTAGTGATTTTTACATTTTTAATATCCGAAGCTTCATCTTCTATAATTGTTCGGTGGGTATTGACATCTGCATAGGTATAAAAAAGAATGGCATCACTACTCAAACCATCTCGTCCAGCCCTTCCTATTTCTTGATAATAGCTTTCGATATTTTTGGGTAGGTTATAATGTAGTACAAAACGGACATTGGATTTGTCTATGCCCATTCCAAAAGCAATGGTAGCACAGACAATTTGTAGATCATCTCTAAGGAAGGCATCTTGTACGGCTGCTCTTTTCTTAGGTGGTAGTTTGGCGTGGTAATGAGCCGCTTTATAACCCTTATCTCTTAGTTTTTGGGCAAGTGATTCCGTACTCTTGCGGCTTAAACAATAAATAATGCCAGATTCAGTTTGGTGAGACTTTAGATATTGCACGATTTGTCCTAAGCGATCTCTACCAGGCTGAACCATTAATTGTAAATTGGGTCGATCAAAAGAACTAATGAATTGTTTAGCAGTTTGGATATTGAGTTGTTCCACAATATCTTTTCTGGTTAATTTGTCGGCAGTAGCAGTTAAGGCAATGACTGGAATATTAGGAAATTTATTTTTTAATAGTCCTAATTGCTTGTATTCTGGGCGAAAATCATGTCCCCAAAAAGAGATACAGTGGGCTTCATCAATGGCAAATAGATTGATTTCTAAGGTTCTTAAAAAAGATAAAAACCAATCAGTAGCTAATTTTTCAGGAGAAACATAGAGGAGTTTGATGTCACCATAAGCACAGGCTCTTTCAATTTTTTGTTGTTCATGACTGGTTTGAGAGCTGTTGATATAAGCAGCAGCAATACCGTTTTGTTTTAGTCCTTCTACTTGATCACGCATTAAAGAGATGAGTGGGGAAATGATGATGCCAATACCTTTTTTTACTAAGGCAGGTATTTGATAGCAGATGGATTTTCCACCTCCAGTAGGCATAATGACCAAAGCATCTTTATTATCAATGACCAATTCAATGATTTCTTCCTGCATTGGTCGGAAACTATCATAACCAAAATAGGCTTTTAATACTTCTTGAGGTTTTTTTCCTGTATGTTGATCGTCAAAACTGATTAATGTAGACATGTGTTTAGTTGTATGATTATAGAGATAGTGGGTAAGTATTTCACTTATTTCATTCACTATCTTTTGAAATTGGGTGTATAAATTAGTAAACAAGCCAAACTGGTAAAGTAAGAGATCAATACATGGTATTGAAGTTTACTATATCCTATGTTTGAGGTGTATGGCTTTTAAGATAGGACTGTTAGACGGCTTTTTTTTCCCGATTTTACTAGTGTAATTTATTGAAATTTGTGATACATGTGTAAAAATAGCGATTATTTTCTTATAATTACTAATAAAAACAGCGTATTGCTAGAATAATATTGAATTATTTGTCTAGTAACCAAGTCAATGAATAGGGTTGGTAGCTTTTGATCTTTTTCATCTATATTATATATAATAAGTCGCTATACCATACATTGCATTTACGGAATAGTTTTGTGCTTTGTCTTAGATCAAATAATGAGCAGGATATGTGAATTGACTTTATTGCTACTTCCTAGCTTAAATAATATGGATGATTTTTTCAACGAATGCTAGGATTTTTTATACAAGATTTGATTAGTTGTATTTTTTCACCAGACCTAATTTGTTCTTTAAAGTAAAAATGATGATATTGCCAATATTCCTAAATTAATGATTGAGACAGATTTTGAGTATTAAATAATGAATAAACTATTATGGGTAAAAAGATGCGAGTAGGTGTGGCTATTCCACCAACAGCAACGAGTTCTTTTCGAGTACTTTTACAAGCAATAAGGGGAAGACAAATTGATATGCAGTTTTGGCCAAAGCTTATAGCATCTGGGTTTTGTAGCCTATTTTTTGCTCCTTTTCGTCAATACGAAAGATGGGTACATCATCCTAAATTGGAACAAAAAAACATTGACGAAGCACCTGTATTTATTATTGGACATTGGCGAAGTGGTACGACACATTTGCATAATTTAATGTGTCAAGATCAAAGGGCAGGCTTTGTAGATACTTATCATAGTGTTTTCCCCGAAATTTTATTGAGTAAGTATGCTGAACGGGTATTTCGGTCTATTATGCAATTAGCGATGCCTTCCAATCGAGTGACCGATTTTGTAGACATGCACACCTCCTATCCACAGGAAGAAGAATTTGCACTAGGTAATCTACATCCTTATAGCTTATACTACTTTTGGTATTTCCCTAAAAATATGCAAGAATATTATGACCGAGCCATCTTATTTAAAGGGGTGAAGCCAACAGCTCGTGAAGAGTGGAAAAAACATTATCAAATACTCATCAAAAAAGCCTTAATTAATACACAGGGGAGGCATTTTGTTTCCAAAAATCCACCCAATACGGGCAGGATACCTTTATTATTAGAATTATTTCCAAATGCTCGATTTATTTATATTTATCGCAATCCCATAGCTGTTTTTTTGTCCACTAGAAAGTTTTTTAGTGAGATGATGCATTTTTTGCGGTATCATAAGATTGATTTACCTGAATTGGAAGAAAATATTTTTCAATTGTACTTGAAAATTTTAGATAAATATGAAGCAGACAAACAATTAATTCCGCCTAATCAATTGTTTGAAATTCAATTTGAACATTTAGAAAAACAGACTGTAGATAGTATTGCCAATATTTATGAGCATTTAGGGATAAGTGATTTCGATAAAATGTATGATCCGCTTGTCAAATATGTGAATGCTAAAAAAAGTTTTCAAAAGAATAAACATCAGGTGAAGCAGGCAACGATAAATCAGGTAATAGATAGGTGGGGGAAATATATGGATAAAGGGAATTATGATATTCCTGAGCATTTAAAATTGGTACAATAAAGAAGGAGTTGAAATGAAGGAAAAGCTAGACTATATTATTGTTGGACAAGGATTGGCAGGAACTTGGTTATCTTGGTTTTTACTGTCAAAAGGACAGCGTGTTTTAGTAGTAGATCGCATACGCCCTAAAGCTGCTTCTCACATCTCTTCAGGTATTATCAATCCCATCACAGGACATAAGCACATCAAAACATGGAAAATTGACCAATTACTGCCTTTTTCTCGTCAGCATTATCAACAAATGCAAAATTTATTAGGTACTGATTTTTGTTATGATCGAGCGATTATCTGGAATTTATTGAAAGTCGAGCATTTGAATAATATGCATGGGCGAAGTGCGACAAGAGGTTATGAGCAATATATTGATAAGGTGACCTCAAACGCTTTTTCGGATAAATTGGTTAATTCAGTTGGTCATGCTGTTGTGCAAGGGGCGTTTCAGGTCAATACAAAGAAATTTGTATCTGCATATCGGGAATATTTACAAGAAAAAGGGGCTTTATTGGAAGAAGACTTTTTGTATAAAGATTTGGACTTGGGTAATGCGATGGTGACTTGGAAGAATTATGAAGCGAAGAAAGTCTTGTTTTGTGAAGGGTATTATGGTTTACAGAATCCTTATTTCAAACCATTGGTGTATGTGCCTGCGAAGGGAGAGTTTTTAGTGGTTAAGATTCCTAGTTTACAATTAAAAAATGCAATTATAAAAGGGAAAGTTTTGATTGTACCATTAGAGGAAGATACTTATTGGGTTGGTGCGACCTATAGTTGGGACCCTTTGGATGAAGAAACGACAATGGGACACAGAAAGCAGTTGATCGACAAATTGGAAAAAACGATTACAGTTCCTTACGAAATCATTAGTCAACATGCAGGTATCCGACCTTCTACTAAAAGACGTAGACCGTTTGTGGGCTTACATCCAGAATATGCTCAAATAGGGATTTTTAATGGGTTGGGTACTAAAGGAGTGGCTTTGAGTTGCTATTTTGCTGCTCAATTTTGTGATCATTTATTGGAAGGAAAGGCTTTGGATTGGGAAGTGGAAATAGCACAATTTTGGGTAGAATAAAATAAAATGATTTCTGTTCCATCACTAAATGACAATGACCTATCTCGATAAAGATAGGTCATTGTCATTTATTTTATACAATATGATTTTTTATTGTTCCTCATAAAAACGAAGTCTGTTTAATTTCCATAAAGAGCATCTAATTGATCTTCTGTCATTTCAACTCTAAATCCATCTAAATAAGCTGCAACAAAAGCATTGTTATAGCCTCTTTGTTTTAGAAAGGCATTATAAGCAACAGCATCCTGGTAGTTTTTAAAATTACCCGTTACATAGCGAGTCAGCCCATTTTGCATTTTTTCTTCCTCTACTTCTCCTCCGATTTTACTAAAATAGGTGTCATTAATCGCCACAGGCACATTAAAAGCTCCTACCTGAATTTTGAAATACATATTCGGTGTTCGCTTTGGTTGTGGTTGGGTGGTACTAGTAGTAGAAGGTTGATAACTTGTATTCGATGAAGTGTTTTCTACTACTCTTGAGGAAGAAGTGCCATTAGGTTTAGGGGTACTAATAACTCGCACATACTGATCTGAAGAACTAGAACTGCTTGATGGACTAGCAATAGTTGAACCACCACCTCCATTATTTCCTTCAAGTATGGCGTGCATTACTTCAGCCGCATTACCAGAAGTAAATAGCGTTTTGGTATCTTCTACATTACCTGTTTGGTCAATACTGTAAACATTATATTTTCGATTAGGTAGAAGGGTAAAGTAGAAGTTGCCATTTTGATTACTCATAAATTGTTGCGTAGATTGATTCAATGCATCTTCCAATTGTACCTTTCTTCTTGGAATTGGTTTCTTAGTATATTTATCTAAAATAATACCTATTAATATGAATGAAGAATTATCATTTGCTCTCACAGATGATGGTTCATTGATATTTGGATTAGGTGCAGGTTTCGGCTTTGGAGTTGGATCAGCAGAAATATTACCCCTATAAATCCTATTTTCGCCAGTTCCACTAGTTGTGCTAGAGCTAGTATTACTAGTCGTTCTACTAGTATTGCTAGTTTGTACTGGTGGTTTTGGTTTCGGTGTAGGCGTTACTGGTCTAGGAGTTTGAGGAGCAGGGGTTACTGGTTGTGGTGTTGGTGTAACCGTTCTTTTACTACTACCAGGTTTAGGAGAAGGTTTTCTTACTGGTTGTTCTTTTTCATATGGATATTGGATAATCCGATGAACATCAGATAAGTTATCACCTGCGCCAGGCGTTGGCGTATATTTTTTATCTTCCTCTAGTGCATAAGTTTTACCATTTCGATCTGTAATGGTCACTTTATTCGTTTCCTTCTTACTCTTGTTCTTAGTACTACTTTTAGGCTTAGTAGCCGATGAAGTTTTAGAACCTGTATTTGCTTTAGGTTCATTACTTTTAGAGCTGGTTGGTTTTGCGTTGTTAACGGCCTCTTTTTTCTTTACCCCTGGCGGCAATGGTTGTTCCATTGTTCTAGGCTTGGGTAATTTCTTATAACCTGGTGGAGGAGGGCTATTAAAAGCCTCTAATTCCTCATCATCAAAATTACTAGGCTTAGGATTAGTAGGCTTACTGCTCGAACTACTACTTGTTGTCTTTTTAGTAGCACTAGAATTTTGTGAAGGGCTAATTGGACGATTAGATTTTCCAAAATTAGTTGAACCACTTGTGCTGGAAGTACTGCGATTATTACTTGTATTTCTACTAGCTGTAGTTGTTGACGGTCGATTTGTTGGTCGCTTAGTAGGTGTAGGATTATTAACTGTTTTAGCAGGTACCTTTCGTTTAGTAGTAGAAGCCTGTGTTTTTTGCTCTTTTGGTTGAACAGGTTTAACCGCAATCAATTCTATTGCTTTTTGTTCATTTACACTCAACATAAATAGATCATCACTTCCTTTGCGATTAGAAGCAAAATAACCTGTTCTTTTGTCTGGTGTAAAGATCAAACCAAAATCATCTTTAGGGCTATTAATAGGATAGCCGACATTGGTAACTTCCCAATCCCCATAATCATAGAGGTCTAAAGCAGCAAATAAGTCCAATCCACCAAAGCCCCCCCATCCATTAGAAGCAAAATAAAGCGTTCCATCTGAATGTGTCGTTGGAAACATTTCATCTCCCTCTGTATTGATACTTTTACCCAAATTCTTAGGTTTCATCCATTTACCACCCACAAATTCCGCTACATAAATATCTTTCCCACCAAATCCACCAGGCTGATCCGATGCAAAGTAGAGGCGTTTTCCATCAGCAGATAAGGCAGGATGACCACAGGAATACAAATCACTATTAAAAGGCAATTCCTTTTCATAATCCCACTTAAGACCTGTCCAACTGGCTTCAAAGATTTTTAAGTTGACGGTACCTGTTTTTTTACTTTTGCTTTTTTCTACATTTCTGGTAAAATAAATTTTAGTACCTCTTGCGTTGAAGCAGGCAGGCCCTTCATGATAAGGCACCTTAGATTTGCCAGCCAGTTCTGTTGGCTCTGTCCATTTATAACCATGTTTGGAAGAAAAAAATAATGTGGTATAAGATTCGCCTGTCCATTGACTCTTGCGGTCAATCATTTTGCTGCTTCTACCAGAAGTAAAAACCAAGCCATCTTTATAAAAAGCAGGACCAAAATCAGAGTCTTTAGAGTTGACAGACATCTTTTGGACGATATACATCGAAGAATCTTTTAATAATTCTTGAATATTTTGACAAGATTCTAGGAAATGCCAACCTCTGGAATCATAGGGAGCCAACTCGGTAAATTTCTCAAACCAATCAGCGGCTTGATCATATTTTTTATTGCTCATCAATGCTTGAGCATAATATAATTTCAGTTCTTGATCTTCAGGATTATATCTAATCGCTTTTTTATACCAATAAGCTGATTTGCGTGTATTGCTGGTGAGTCTATAACAATCTGCAAGATTTTTTAGTGCTTCTGGATGCTTTTTATCTTCTTTTAAATATGCTTCATATAGGGGGATTGCGTCCTTATAAGCAAATTGCTCGTATAACCCATCCGCCTTTTTCAATTGTTGTGACGATTGAGCATACAAGAACTGGCTACTTAAAATAAGTAGGCAGAAAAATGATGTAGCTATGTAGAGAGATATTTTCCGCATATCTGAATTTTAAGGGAAAAGACGCTCCCATTAACAGGAAGAATGAAAAAAATAGGTTAATTGTTGCTTACAATACTATTAGTGATGGATTAGAAATAAATTAGGCCAAAATATTCTGCTAATTATTTAGTC
>JAHDFT010000137.1 GCA_020628015.1 Bacteroidota bacterium | reverse complement strand
GCAAAAAAGGTAGGCGATGCGAGCATCGTCGAGGAGCCTTTTAACGAGGTATAGCTGCAAATTAAACAACACAACAAGATGTCGGTTTATTTTTTAGCTGTTACTAAGTAGATTAAGGGAGCAAAATCTCAATTTTCTTAATTCTTCCCTTAATTTCTGAATATTTAATCTTGTTAAAATATTAGATAAACCCTATAATCTTTCCTGATTTTAGGGTTGTCAAAGCCCTAAAAATAACTATTAGACAAACATCAAAAAAGCCGTAATCAAGTAACTGATTACGGCTTTTTTACTGTTTTGATTGAATTTCAATCAAAGTAGAGTTCTTCGTCTAGAATTTATTTTTCTTCTTTTTCTTCTTACCTCCTTTGAATTTCTTTCCATCAGGGCTACCTACACGAATCATTGCACAACGGAAACCAACAGTTGATGCACCTTGATCTTCATCTAAGAAACGACGAGTACCTGGAGAAAGGTAATAAGCAGGATCTTTCCAAGAGCCACCCTTGATTACTCTTGACTTGTTAGAGATCAAAGTTGTAGAATCAGAACTATAACTTACACCAGAACCCTCGTCACCATCTCTATAGTCTCTCACATCCGCTTTACGGAAGTTGGTACGATTACCGATTTCATCAGCAGTCAAAGCTCTTGTCTTAATACGACCCAAGCTATCTTTAGGAGCTACTCTACCCTCTTCGTCTCGTTGTTTAACGGTAAAATTATTACCTCTAAATGGATTAAAATCCTCTGCATCTAATGTTGTCAATGGACGATAAATATCTAATACCCATTCACTTACATTACCAGCCATATTATACAAACCAAAGTCATTAGGCTTGAAAGATTTTACTGGAGCAGTAATTTCTGCTTGGTCATTCAAACGACCAGCAATACCCATGTAGTCACCACGTCCTCTTTTATAGTTGGCCAACATATCGCCATGTCCTTTTCCATGTCTTTGCTCACGCATAGTTGCACCTTCCCAAGGATAAATTTTACGATTTAAGAAACGCTCTTCATCATCAGATTCACTAGTAATTGCTAAAGCAGCATACTCCCATTCAGCCTCTGTTGGTAGGCGGTAGTCTGGTAAAAGAATACCATCATCGAATCTTACATTTCTTGTTTTCTCTCCATTAGGATCAAGGTTTTTAACCCCCTTCTTCACATTTCCTTCATATTGTCCCAATAAGAAAGCATCAGTATTGAAGTGTTCTGCACCATATTGGTTTGGATCTTGATCTAGGATGCCCTCACCAATCAACATCATCTCATTTACCCGATCAGAACGCCAGCGGCAGTATTCGTTTGCTTGTAACCAGGTTACCCCAACAACTGGATAGTCATTATAAGCAGGGTGACGGAAATAATATTCTACGAAAGGCTCATTATAAGCTAACTCTTCTAACCAAACTAAAGTATCTGGACGAGCTTTAGTCACTAATTCTGGGAAAGACTCCCCGAAAATACGGTTCATCCAGTAAAGGTATTCTCGATAGTGAACGTTGGTTACTTCTGATTCATCCATGTAGAAAGAAGAGACCGTTACACGACGTGGAATATTGTGGTATTCATACAATACATCTTCATCTACATTACCCATGACAAAAGTACCACCTGGAATAAGGATCAACCCAGGACCATTCTTTTGATCTTTTTCAGCAGCGACGGTAAATCCGCCCCATTTAGCATCATTATAATTCCAACCTGTAGCAGAGGAGCTTTCCTTATTACAAGAATACAAGGAAAACAATCCTGCAATTAATATTAAATGAAGCGACAGTTTCAGCAGTTTTTTCATTGCTTAATGCTTTTATTTATATTTTGTTGGTTTCTAAAATCTGTAATCAGGAATAGGTATTGTATACATCTCCTAGATACAGTATATTATTGATTAAGAAAAAATATTCGGATAGGGAGTAAAAAGAGGTGCAAATATAAAATCTATTTTTTACTCATTGCAACCTTTACGCTTAATAATTCGACACTAATAACGTCGAAGTCGTCACATATATTATTAAGATTGGAAAAAAAATACACCTGAAATTATTTTATCCACAAGTTTATCCACATATCCACAATTATCTAAACATTTCAGGACATTGAGTGGTGCTTGCTCGATGACGTTTTTTTCTGGACTCATAAGTTTGTCCAAAGTCAAATACAAGCGAAAGTTCATGTGTATCAGCATTAACATTTGTAGGAGCTAGATTGATATCATAACTATAGGTCAATCGAAATAAACCTGCTCGTATACCTAAAGCCACTACCAAAGCATCAAAATTGCTAAGGTTGTGTTTTAGCCAAACACCGCCAAATAGTGGATCTTTTCCGAAAGAAAAACCTCCATTAAGTAAAAAATCTCTACCCTGATTGACAATTAATAAATTTGGGCTCACATAAGTACGACTCTTATGCCGATTTCGTTCACTCAAATACCATACCTGCCCAATGTGAAAGGAACTCCTTACCCCCAATTTATTTTCAGGATCATTACTTGTAGTAAAAGAAACATCTGGACGAGTAATGTGTTTAAAGGAAGCACCTGCATAAAATCGCTCCGAATAAAGTAGCATTCCTAATGATAGATCGAAACGATGTAAGGAGCTATTTTCTTGTAAGCCTGTAGAGACACCTGGTGTAATAGCACCAGTACTGGGATCAATCATATCATCAAAAATGAGATTATCCCATTGTAAATTTTGATTAAAATAACTTGCCTGTACTCCCGTTTTTAAACGTAGTTGATCTGTAAATTGTAGTTGATAAGCATAGTGACCCGATACCAAATAGGTATTTAATAAACCACCTGCTGCTCGATCTGCCAAGACCGAAAATCCGACACTACTATTGATTGGCTCAAAATGTTGATCATAGGCAGCTCCCATTGTTATCCAAGCATGGTTAAAAGAGGGGTGTTGGTGCCGATAGTTGACCACAAAACGGGCTTCTGGTGTAAATCCAATCATTGCTGGATTCAAATAAGCAGGAGCAGCATAAAATTGACTGAATTCAGCATCTTGCGCCCAACTATTTTGTATCCAAATGCAACTAAAGAATATGAGGAGAAAGGTTTTTTTCATGAAAACGTGAATTGGAATCAAAATTTGATGATCATACCAAATGTAATAATGAATGTTGTATAAAACTAAATACCTTTTATTAACAACATCTACTATTATATTTGGTGTATCAGAAAACGATTGCAAAAATAGAAAATCTACTTGATTATTCTATTCATATATGGTTGTTTAAGAAGCAATGTTGTTATAATTGTCGAGAGACTAACGTTATTTAATTAGAGCTTATTGTAAATTTGTAGGATAAATCATATAAGCAATCAAGTGGTATTGATGGTATTATCCTTTAGTAATGAGGAAATTATTTTTTGACTGTTACTTAGGATTGGAAAATGGATAAAGTGGGACTATTACTTACAATAATTATTGATTCATTACATTAGTGATGGACTAGAAATAAATTAGGCCGAAATAGGCTTTCAATTATTTAGTCTAAGTATGACCTAATTTATTTCTGTTCCATCACTTATTATTGCTCAAACCGAAAAATAAGTAACGATGCAAGTAAAGATATTTTTCATAGCAATTATCATACTAATTGTCTCTACCTTTTCTATAAAGGCAGAAGATCGCTTGGAATTTTCGGGAGAAATATTGTGGGAAGAAAATCCTACAACGGTCATCAATTATAGAGGGGATACTATTTCTACCTTGACCTTTGAGGATGCTGCTTTTCAATTTCAATTACATGATTTTCCTATTTATACTACTCAAGTAGCCTTAAATAGAGGTGGTGATGTAGCCGTATTGAGTTTGGTTGGAGACTATGCACCTATTGATAGTAGTGAAATTGCTGCTGATACTCGTAATACATTGAAAACAGAGATCATTGCACGAGCTTCTTTAGTATTTGAGCAGAAAGTCCCTCATGCCTTAATTTCTTTTATTCCTATTCGGGTTAATGAAATGACTGGAGCTTATGAGCGATTAGTATCGTATACCATTGAATTAAGGATTACCACAGATAATGAACTCAGTTTTTCCAATTTTATTACGGAATATGCAGAAAACTCTGTCTTGAATCAAGGTGAAAATTATCAGTTTAGAATACAAGAGACAGGAATCTATAAATTAGAAGAAACCTTTTTTAGAGATTTGGGAATTGAAGGAACGATTAATATGCAGGATATTAAAATTTATGGTTATGAAGGGGGGATTCTGAATGAAATAGCAGGTCGAAGAAAGTATGATGACCTAGCAGAAAATCCCATCAAAACCTATGATTTGAATAATAATGGTGTATTGGATGAGAATGATTATGTACTTTTTTATGGAGAAGGGCCTGTAAAGTGGACGTATAGTAAGGCGAATGGCTATTTCTTACATGAACAGCATTATTATAGTGATTATAGCTACTATTTTCTAAGTATAGATAATGGAATAGGAAAGCGAATCACTATGGAAGAGGCTACTCGACCAGCGATTGATTATACGGTGACAAGTTTTAATGATTATCAAGTACACGAATTAGATCAATACAATTTGGGTGAGAGTGGCCGACGTTGGTATGGAGAACCTTTTAATATTTTATTGGATCAAAGTTTTCCTGTTTTTACTTTCCCTAATTTAGTCAAAGAAGAAGAAATTCAGGTCAATGCACGTCTAGCAGCCAAATCTTTTTCTGATGAGACTTATTTTGATTTATTTGTGAATGGGGAAAAATTTAAATCAAGTACTTTTTTTAAAGTAAGAGGTGGATTTGAGGGAGCTAAAGCAACAACAAGAAGTATTAGAGAAAGAGTTTTAGTCGATTCAGATAATATTACAGCAAGATTGGTCTACAATAATATAGGTGGTGGTGAAGGCTGGTTGGATTATATCACCATTAATGCCAGAAGACAATTAAAAATGGTAGGTGGGCAGATGTCTTTTAGAGATGTAACATCTGTGGATGAATTTCGAGTATCAGAGTTTATACTAGAACAAGCTGGTGGGCAAGTAGAAATATGGGAGGTGTCGGATGTACAAAATATCCAAGCGATGAACACAAGTGTCGATGGAAACAGTTTACGTTTTACCACCTCAACCGAATATCTCAAAGAATTCATCGCTTTTGATGGAAGCAGCTTTTTAAGTGCAGAGCCTGTTGGTTTAGTCGCTCCTCAGAATCTTCACGCCAATGAGTTTCCAGAAATGATCATCATTACCCACGAAACATTTCTCGAACAAGCAGAACGATTAGCAGATCATAGACGCAGCCAGGATAATTTGGCGGTAAAAGTGGTTTTATTGGAGCAAGTCTATAATGAATTTTCGTCTGGTACACCTGATTTGACCGCTATTCGAGATTATGTCAAAATGTATTATGATCGAGCAGGCTTAGATAAAAGCAAAATGCCTAAGTATTTATTATTATTTGGAGATGCTTCCTACGACTACAAGAATATAAAATTTAAGGACAATACAAACCAGAATTTTATTCCAACTTATCAAAGTTATGAATCCGCATCGACGATAAACACTTTTTGTACCGATGATTTTTATGCTTTATTGGATGATGGTGAAGGGACTAATATGAGTAGTGATGGCTTGATTTTGGATATTGCGCTTGGGCGTTTACCTGTTAAAACGGTAGGCGAAGCAGCAGGGCTAGTCAATAAAATCATCCATTATGACTCCAATGCTTCTTTTGGAGCTTGGCGAAATAATATCACCTTTATTGCGGATGACGAAGATTCCAATTTGCATTTTAGAGATGCAGAAAAACATTCCACCAAAGTAGATACGACTTATAATAATTACAATATCAACAAAATATATTGTGATGCTTATCCACAGTTAACCACGGCTTCTGGTGGCCGTTATCCAGATGTGAATGAAGCCATTCAAAATAAATTATTTACAGGTACTTTGATCATGAATTATACGGGTCATGGTGGGCCTTCTGGATGGGCAGAGGAATCCATTTTGAGTAGTGCCGAAATTCAAGAATGGGATAATTTAGACCGTTTACCCCTATTCATTACCGCTACCTGTAGTTTTAGCAAGTATGATGATCCAGAGGAAACCTCCGCAGGGGAGTTATTGATCTTAAATCCTGAAGGTGGAGCTGCCTCTATTGTAACTACAGTACGTTTGGTTTATGCAAATTCTAATTATATCATGAATAATGCCTTTTTGAGTAATGCTTTTAAGCCTTTGGCAAATGGAAAAATGCCTTCTATTGGCGAAATTACCCGTCTAGCAAAAAATCAAGCCAATAATACAGACATCAACAATCGGAAATTTACTTTACTGGGTGATCCAGCGATGGTTTTGGCTTATCCAGATTATCAAGTTATGACCGATGCCATTAATACCAAAAGTATCGCTAATGAAGCAATGGATACTTTGAAAGCATTAAGCGTCGTAGAAATTAGTGGACATATTAGCGATGCAAATCAGCAAGTGCTAGAAGATTTTAATGGTTATGTTTATCCAACAGTATATGATAAAAGTCAAGTATTGAGTACGCTTAAAAATGATGAGAAGAGTTTTCGGGCAGATTTTTCCTTGCAGAATAATATTGTGTATAAAGGCAAGGCTACAGTCAAAGATGGACGATTCAACTTTTCTTTCGTTATTCCTAAAGATATTTCTTATCAATATGGTATAGGACGGATTAGTTATTATGCAGATAATGGGGAAACGGATGCTACAGGTTTTTCAGAAGATTTCATTATTGGAGGCATTCAAGATGGCTTGAGTGGGGATGGTGTTGGACCAGAGGTAAATGTGTTTATGAATGATGAGAAATTTGTTTTTGGAGGGATTACCAATACCGAACCCGTACTAGTAGTCAAGATTAAGGATGAAGATGGGATTAATACGGTAGGAAGTGGTATTGGTCATGACATTACAGGCATCTTGGATGAGAATAATCAACAGGTTATTGTGCTGAATGAATATTATAATGCCAAAGCAGATAACTATAAGGAAGGTGAGGTGCGTTATCCATTAAATAATTTGGAAGTTGGGGAACATAGTATTGAGGTGAAAGCATGGGATGTGCATAATGTTTCTGGTAAGGGCTATACAGAGTTTATCGTTGCAGAATCGGCAGAAGTAGCTCTGAAAAATGTCTTGAATTACCCCAATCCATTTATGGATAAAACGAGTTTTTGGTTTGAGCATAATAAGGCTGGTCAAGAATTAACGGCTACTGTACAAATTATGACTTTATCTGGAAGAGTGGTTAAAACGATTAGAGAACAATTTGTGGCGGAGGGTTTTCTAGTAGACCATCTGCAATGGGATGGGCTAGATGAATTTGGACAGCCTATAGGGAGAGGCACTTATATTTATCGTTTAACTGTGCAAGCTGCGGACAATACCAAAGCGGATGTTATTCAAAAATTGGTGGTGTTGAAATAGCATCTCAATGATGCGAAA
The DNA here is from genome assembly GCA_020628015.1 of Bacteroidota bacterium. Lineage (GTDB taxonomy): Bacteria > Bacteroidota > Bacteroidia > Chitinophagales > UBA2359 > JAHDFT01. The sequence goes on along the minus strand of JAHDFT010000137.1, from coordinate 4,147 downwards.
AGTTTGAAAATAAATGTATTTTTGCAAAAAATAATAAAAGTTGCGCCAGTAGGTTGACCACTCTACTGGCACATTTTTTTTATACAAAAAATCAAGAAAAATTATTTTTTTACACCTCTAAGCAACGCTTTTGATAAAAAAGAAGCCTTAGTTATGTAAGTACATTGAAAATCTTAGTGCTTATCACTATATCTTAACGATGTGTAAATGATTTATGTTTATTAATTTTATTTCTGACTTCTAAAAAATGATTCTATAGCGAGAAAATTTACACTTTACATTAACATTATTACATTACTATTTTTTTAACTTTTAGATGGATCTAACCAATCAAGGCTATCAATTAAGTATTGGTAATTTATTTAGCCACCATTGTGTAATTAATATCAATCTAAATATATTCCAAATCGTTATGAAGAAGTATTTTTTTAGTACAGTAATGGCTGTATTACTAGGCTTTTGCTTATATGCACCATCCACTTCTGCACAAGTAGACATCGGAGATATTATCGGACAGTCAGATACCAGTAGTGCATGTATTAATACCGTTTTTACCTCTATCCCGTTTTTGAGAATTAACCCTGATGGCCGTACTGGTGGTATGGGGGATGTAGGTATTGCAACAGAAGCTGACCCATCAGCTATTTTTCACAATGCCTCTAAATTGGCATTTGCTGACAAAAAAATTGGACTAGGATTAACCTATACACCTTGGTTACGTAACCTAGTTCCAGATATATATATTGCTAATTTGGCTGGATATACCAAAATTGATGATTTACAAGCAATGGGTATGTCTATCCGTTATTTTTCATTAGGAAGCATCAACTTTAGAGATATTACAGGGCAAAATGCTGGAGAATACCGTCCTAATGAATTGGCTTTCGATCTAGCTTATGCTCGTAAATTATCAGAATATTTAGGTATTGGGGTAACTTTGAAGTATGTGCGTTCTGATTTGGCTAGAGGACAAAGAGCGAATGCAAGTACTATTGTAAAAGCAGCGCAGGCAGTAGCAGGGGATATTTCCTTATACTATGAAAATCCTGATTTGACCTTATTCGGAAGCGATGCGACTTTATCATTAGGGGCTGCATTCACTAATATTGGTAATAAGGTTTCTTATACAGAAAATAAGGATAGAGACTTTATTCCTGTTAACTTAGGAGTAGGGGCTGCATTGACAATGGAGTTTGATGACTACAATAAGTTAATGGTGACTTCTGATATTAATAAATTATTGGTACCAACACCAGATGCAAGTATTGACCCAGAAAGTCCTGAGTATCCAAGAAATAAGAATTTATTGGCAGGTATTTTTGGTTCATTTAGCGATGCGCCAGGTGGATTTAGTGAAGAAATGCAAGAGTTAATGTATTCTTTTGGTTTAGAATATTGGTATAATGAACAGTTTTCTGTTAGAGCAGGACATTTCAATGAGCATAGATGTAAAGGAAATAGAAAATTCATCACTCTAGGTCTAGGATTAAGATATAGCGTATTTGGATTGAATTTCTCTTATATCGTTCCTACGTCTACACAAAGACACCCACTAGATAATACCTTAAGATTCTCCTTGACCTTTGATTTCGATGATGCAACAGAATTTTAAGAAAAATTGCTTTTGATTGATAAGATCAATAAAATAAAGTAACTAAAATGAAACAGGGCATTGACTTGAATTAGTCAATGCCCTGTTTCATTTTGATACCATAAAATTCTTCGTTTTTTTTCTTTGAAACGACCTTATGGTTTGAGCAAGCAAAAGAACAAACTGTTGTGAGTAAGGGAGTAGGTAAATAATATAAAGTAAAATGTGTATTTGAGTGGTATTGTTTGTTTAATATGGTTGATTAATTAGTCATTTTAACCGTCATTTTTATATCCTTAGTAGGTCGAGATCGCTGATCTGCCTGTACTGCTGTAATTTTATCTACAACCTCCATGCCTTCAACAACCTCCCCAAAAACAGTATAACTCCCATCCAAGAATGGCGTACCTCCATCTTTAGCATATACTTCCTTCATTTCTTCAGTATAAGTCACCCCTGTTTGCTTGGCAATATTGGTTAATTCTACATTACCTATAGGTTTACCTTGTACAATATAGAATTGAGAACCACTAGATGCCTTTTCAGGGTTAACTGGATCTCCTTTTCTAGCCGCACACAAAGCTCCTCTTTTATGATATAAAGCAGGGATGAATTCCGCAGGAACAGTATAACCAGGACCACCCTGCCCCAATGGTGCGCCAGCAGGTGAGTTTTTAGAATCGGGGTCTCCACCCTGAATCATAAAACCCTTGATCACTCGATGGAACAAAGTACCATCAAAATACTTTTCATCTGCTAGTTTGACAAAATTATCTCGATGTTTAGGCGTTTCATTGTATAATTTGATCTTAATATCACCATGATCTGTACTAATTACCGCCATGCGTTCTTTTTCTGGACAAGCAGAAAATATAACCAATGCAAAGAGTAGACTAAAAGAAAAGCCTAGTTTTTTCATTTTCATAGGGAATGTGATTTTTTATTGATAATAATATTATTCAAAAGTAGGTGCTTGTTTTTCTAGTTTTTTCCTTGTAGTGTTTTTAAAAAAAGAAGTAAACATTAAGTGCATTAAGAAGTAAAATAATGTTTTGAATATTACTTAATTACCTTAATTCTTCTCTTAATTTCTTAATGTTAAAAGCGGAATACATTAAGAAATTAAGGACAATAGTAAGAGAATTTACCTTATTATTGATTTGATCTTTTCTTTTTGAAATATTAAAAAACGAAGCAGAAAATAGCTTGATTCCTTGAAAATAAAGGAATGCATCTTAAAAATAGGAACAAAATATTAATAAAACGAATCATTCATTAAGGAAATCGTGAAAAATAAGTCTTGAACCATCCAATTTTAGCTTAATCTTCATTATAGAAGTCAAAATAATCCAAAATTTTCTGTTTCAATAACACCTCCTCTTTCACCAATCCCTTAGTATCCACAGGCATACTTTTGATGCCCTCATAATGCGGCCAACCCTCCTCATCTTTCCCCTTATATTCAAAATAACCATCCTCACTTAATAAGCGACAAACCGCAATATGCATGAGATCCTGTTTTTCTTCCTTAGAAAATTCTTTCCTTAATTGTCCCAACTCTTGGATGCCAATTAGAAATAGAACAGTCTCTAAGTTCGGTCGATTGCCAAATTGTTCTTCTAGCCAATCCAAACAATCTTCCCAATCTTCGTCTAGTTCTTGTTGTTCTTGTGCTGTCATTTGCTTTTTAAGATTGATTTAAAAGAAAGAAAAATCTAGTGGATGAAGTCAGTAAAACTTGACAGGTCGCTCCAATGGAGCTTAAATATTTTGGTCGTTTATTTTTCTACAAACAGCCAGGCTCCTACGGAGCTAATACTAATGAGTGCAAGGCATATTGGGGGAAAGGTGTAATCCTTATTATGAAGGTCTTATGCTTACATCTTTTGAGATGGGGTATGTTAGCTATTTTTTTAATGACCGCATAGCGGTCACAGTACGTTAGCCAATAAAAGTCACCCTAATAGCTCGACCCTATCAGGGTCGCACTCTACCGAATTGCATAAGAAATCCTATGTCATGCACTCAATACTGATAGCTCCATAGGAGCCTAGCTGTTTGTAGAAAAAACGAAAACAAGGGGTAAAAGCTCCATCGGAGTAACCTGTCAAGTTCAATAGATAATGAACTATTAAAAAACATAAATAAATCTATCAAGGACTTATGCCTTAAACCACTAGCTTCATTTTTAAGAGGCAAGATATAGAAGTAATCGGAATTAGAATAGTTATTTTAGAATTTATTATAAGGATTTAACATAAACTAGAAGTTAAAATGACTATATTTAACCTAAAATAAGCCACTTAATTCCACTCCTAATTAAAAAGAAATAATGAACGCTTTACGACAAATCTTCTACAATTGTTTTTGGTATGGATTAGCCTTATTGGTTTTATCTACTGCTCGTAAATCGGGGGAATTAATTTAATGATGGATGATAAAAACAAAAAACTGGTTCACCATTAATAAGCATCCTTTCATTATCAAATGAATACTTTTTAAGCGAACCAGTTTAATAAAAAATGTAATTAACTGTTTAATGTATGATTATAAGCT
>JAHDFT010000136.1:4950-11645 GCA_020628015.1 Bacteroidota bacterium | reverse complement strand
ATAGGGTTAAATTTATCAACCAAAATTGAACAGTTATTTTTTTACTGTTCCTAAGGGGACTATTGAGTTTTAATCTAGTCCATCACTAAAATAAAATTGATTTTTTACTTTGAAAAATATACTTATTTATGTGCCAATTCATTCAACACTATTTACTACTAGTATTTTTATTGATTTTTGGACTAATTTTGAGTCCGTCTTGTAAAAAGATGACAGATGATGATATGGATGACTTAGTAACAGATACCACAACTACCGATAATGATACACTAGGTGCCATATTGATTGTTCCTGAAGCCATTTTTGCAGCAGAGAAAAAGTATTTTTATAAAGCGATTTATAAGGATAAGGAGGGGAATGTATTAACCGAGGAACAGGTAACGATGTACTTGACAGGTGAGCCTTGGGAATGGCAGCCAGATTTGCAACAGGAAGCCATTATCAATTATAATTTTACAGAAGAAACAAAAGCCGCTTTTACACCACATCCCATTAATCCAACATTGAATTGGGGCTTTGTAACAGAGGAAGTGACAGGGGTGATAGAGGAAGAAGGACAAAGACTTTGGATTCATCCTTTTCGACTCAATCAGTATATTTTTACGGAAGTGGCTCCTTTTCCAGAAGTGCTTTTACCCATATCTATCGGACAAAAATGGTCTTCTTCTTTGAGTGTGATCTCTGGCTGGGGGATTTGGGATAATAGTACAATTGATTGTACTTATGAGGTGGCGAATCAATTGGATAAGCCCTATCCTATGGGATCATTGAAAGATGTGTGGCGCATTAAGTCAGAAAGCAACTTTTCATTAGGTACTTCTACTTTGGAGCTGTATTATCATGAAAAGTATGGATTTGTAGAAATGGATTATGTCAATTATGAGGGGGAAAGATTGACTTTTACCATGACAGATGCGACGTATAAGGGGGAGTCTTTTTGAGAAGCTTATTGCTCAATAATCCCCAATAACTTTTGTTGCAAAGATTCCAATTCAAAAGGCTTGGTCACATAGCCATCCATACCTGCCTCCAAAACCATTTTGTGGGTTTGCTCAAAAGCATTGGCAGTAAAGGCAAAAATAGGGACTTGGTTATTGAGTACCTTTTCAGAAGCACGGATTTTTCTAGCAGCCGTCAAACCATCCATTTCAGGCATGGAAATATCCATTAAGACAATATCAAAATTCTTCTGTTCTAGTAAATCAATTGCTTTTTTGCCATTATCTGCAATGGTAACGAGAATCCCCCAATTGGTTAGCGTTTTTTTAGCGACAAACTGATTCATCATTTCATCTTCAACGACTAGGATTTTTATACCTTTTAATGCTTCTATATTTAATGTGCTTTGTTTTGCAGAGTTACTGGTAGATGATGAGGTAGTTGTAGATGTAGGAAGTGATTTAGGACAAATAGGAGCTATGGAATCAATGGGTACTATAGATTTTTGATTTTGTGCTTCAAATAAGGCAGGTTCCAAAATAATGATGGGAAAGGGAAGTACAAAAGTAAATGTGGAGCCTACTCCTAGTTGACTAGTAACCGAAAGTTCTCCATCCATCAAATCTATAAATTGCTTGACAATATGTAGACCTAAACCTGTGCCTAATTGCTTGGTCATTCTATCCTGTGCTGCTTGGACATAACTCTCAAAAATGGTTTTTAATTGTTGTTCAGGTATGCCACAGCCAGTATCGCTCACTATAAATTCAAGATAAGTAATATTTCTTAGCCTCTGTTTTTCTTTAACTTGTAAGGAAACTTGTCCCTGAGAGGTGAATTTGAAGGCATTGCTCAATAAATTAATGAGTATTTGGTTGAGTTTGTGGTGATCTCCTTGCAAAATAGAAGGAATATTATTGTCAACTTTAACCATTAATGCGACTTTTTCAGTCGTCAATTTATATTTAAATAAGTTTTGAATATTATTGATCAGCTCTTTTAGTTCAAACTGTTCTTTTTCGAGGATTAATTTTCCAGCTTCTATTTTACCTAAATCTAATAAATCATTGACCAAATGTAGTAGATTCTGTGCAGCTTGTTGGATATATGTGGTATATTCTGTGGCTTCTTTTTCCTGTTCTTTTTTTAACATTAAATTGGTCAAGCCAATGATCGTATTGAGGGGGGTACGAAGTTCATGACTGACTTTGGATAGAAATTGTGTTTTGGCTTTATTGGCTGATTCGGCGGCTTCTTTGGCTTTACGCAATTCTTCCTTAGAGGCTTCAATTTCTCTAGTTCTTAAAATAATGCTCTCTTGTAAGGATTCTGTTAAAGCTAGGAGATGTTGATCTGAAACAGTCTTCATAATTTATTTATTTCTTTTTCTTATTAAAACCCTGTCGGGTCATTTCTCCCCAACCCGTATTTTTACCCGTGAAAAAGTCATAATTTCCCTTTAATGCCCACCAAACAACTCTTGGGTGGTACAAAAATGGTTCTAATAAAGCAGTTTGGATTAATTTTAAAAGATCGGTGTTTTCAATATAGCAATGATAATTTGTTTCTTGGACATAGATGGATAGTAGTGAGATGGTGATGGAAAAAAGATAGAGCAAAACTAAAAGGGACAATACAAAAGTCCAATTCAATAAACCAAAGATGGCCATAATGCCAAAAAAGATTAAGCCAGTAATTTCCATAAAAGGAGCCAGCCATTCTGCTAGTAGCCAATAAGGGTAGCTCAACAAACCTAATACTTTATATTTGGGATTGAACAACATTTTTTTATGAATCATTAGACATTCTATGGTGCCACGTGTCCAACGATTTCTTTGACGAGACAAGATATTATAATTGCCAGGTGCTTCTGTCCAGCAAAGCGGCTCTGGTATATAAGCAACTTGATAAGGCTCATTTTGTTCAATCATATAGGAGTGCATTCGCATCACCAGCTCCATATCTTCGCCTACAGTCTTGTGATTATAACCGCCAGCGGCTACTGCAATTTTTCTGTCAAATAAACCAAAAGCACCCGAAATCAACAATAGCCCATTAATATTTGCCCAAGCTGTTCGACCAAGTAGAAAAGCCCTAAAATATTCAATAACCTGCATTCTAGGGACAAAATCTTCAGGCACTCTTAACTGTAATAATTTGCCATCCTTGATTTCTGAATCATTCGTTAGCCAAACAATACCGCCTACGGCAATAGTTGTTATATCGGAGTGATCTAAATAAGGTTTCACCATTTTCAAAAAAGCGTCTGGCTCAATAATACAATCGACATCTATACAAGCAAAAAGATCTGTAGAAGAGACATTGACTCCTGTATTAATGGCATCTGCTTTTCCTCCATTTTCTTTATCTACAAAAATCAATTTGGCAAAAGCTGGATTCTTAGATTTATAAATACCCCTTACCTTTTGCGTATGAATTTCCATATTGTAGTAGAAATCAACTTTTTCTAGGTCATAAGCTTCGATAGCCCTTTCTCTAGTATCATCTTTACTACCATCATTCACTACAATTACAGTCAATTTACCATAATGCAAAGAAATCAAAGAACGAATATTATCCACAATAGTAGCAGATTCATTATACGCAGGCGCAATGATGCTAATGGAAGGAACAAAGGGAGAAGCCAAAATACTATCCCAATCTACTAGTTCATTTGATTTGCGATATTGATAAACCGACCAAGCAGAAACAATGCCCATCACCAAATAAGAGCCAATAATCATCATACAATAGCCGAACATGATGAGTTGGTAGTAATAACTTATTTGGTGAAGGGCATCAAATGACATTGTTTATATTTATAAAGAAAATAGCAATCAATGTGTGATAGCCTTTAAACTATACTATATTTAATTTATAGTGGATTATCGAGCTACTACAATTTTGCCACTTCTTCTATTGTAATCAGAGGTTAGCACATAATAATACGAGCCAGCAGGAAAATCGTTACAATTCATCAGCCATTTATTCTGTCCCTTATAAAAATATTTTATTTCACTATGTATAATAGTGCCTTGTGTATCATAAATTTGTAATAAGACAGGGCTGTTTTCCTCTGATAAATTAAAGAATAAGGTGGTCTGCTTTTCTAGTGGATTAGGAATGGCTAAAACGGCATTTTCATCTGTCAAACTAATGTCCAATAGCTCTTCATTAGTACCAAAAGAAATATTAGATAAATCTAAATGAACAGGTTCAAAATGTTCGCCATTGCCATATACTGTAAATACGACTGATTGAATGTCATTACTTGATAAGACCTCATCTGAATTATTGAGGAAATGACTCAATGGAATTTGATAATCATTTAGTGTAGGACTTAATTGAATACTGCGACTGTAGTGTTCTACACCACCAGTACCATTCTTTTTAACCAAAGTAACTTTGACACGTCGATTTTGATCTGCTTGTGCTTGGAAACGCAATTCATTAAAGGTAGATAGGTCAACAGTACGTTCTCGTGAGCGCAAATTACGAACAACAGACACATAAGATTTCACCGTACCACTCAAATGCACCGATCTTTCTACAAAATACTGTTCCTCATCATCAAGTGCTTCTTGTTGATCTGGGGCTATTTCGTAGTTAATAATTTGTGCCTCTGATTTTGGGTAATCCAAGAACCAAGTTCCATCAGCAGCATAAATCACATCCACATTAGTAGATAAACCATTTCGCAAGGACATCCCAATATCATAAATCGCTCCTGTAGGAACCGTAATCCATTCATTCGCTGCTCCCGATAAAGCAATAGTCTGACTAAATGGCTCTGAATCAGAAGTTTCTGTAGCCTTATAGCTTCCCCAGAGTTTTAACTCCTCTGCTTGGTTATTATTTTGAATAAATAACTGCAAAGCTCCATTTTGGTATTCCCCATATTTGACAAATACTTCAGGAAACTGAGGGGTATTCTTATTTTTGAAGGCTACAGTTCCCTGTTGACCCAACATATTGATGATCCGTTGTACAAGGTCTTTGGTTAAATCTTGAGAATTAGCCCAAACTTGGAAATTGAAAATGGTTGGATGCTTCTCATATCTTTCGTTAATCCATTGGTTGTCAATAACATATTCTCCATCTTTAAGATAAACACTAAAACTAATGCCGTACTCTGTCGTTGTTGTTTGCTTAAGTGTATAGACAATAAAAGGATGATCTGCTATGCTAATATGGTTGAGATCTTCTAGTACTGCACCACTTAAACGATCACAAACCGCCTTTGTATGCTCATATACTCGATCCAAAGTAGTTGTGGCTAGAATGGCTCCAAATCGTTGGTCATTGCGGAAATAATCGACAGAAAATACTTCTACTGCATTGGTGATATTAATCAAATCTTCTGGCGTAGAGACATAAGCCTGTGTTTGGAAGGTGGCCCGTTCTGGTATAAAGTCTAGGATATTACTAGAACCTGACTTGAATAAGCTATTCGCTCGGATTTGTCCACTAGCGACTGCTTGTTGTCTAAATTTATTCAAAGCAGCTCGTGTAGTAAGATATTGACTAGGGTTTTGCTGTGCTTTCCAATTGCGTCCTGCAATTTTGGTCGATAAATCCCCATTACTCTCTAAACCAGCCATTTTACCACTTCCACTACCTTGACATTGAGAGAAATAGAAATCATCTTCCTTAGAAATGGCAGAAACCATACAGTTTTGACCTGTTGCAATACAGACATCTTCTAGGGAAGTGATGGTACGTACATTGAATGTAGAAATATCACAACCAACGACTAAAGAATCTACTGTAAATTCAGCAGTCCAAATCATCGTATCATTAAAAGGAATGTCGTCGGCTAGTTCCCATTCTAGCAAAGTAAAACCATCTACCTGTCGCTCAGTAGGTTCTATATTGCTTGGTTCATATTTGGAGAAACTGGACGTATTTGGCGAATAGCTATAACCATCAGGGACGATTAAGCTAAAGACATCATTAGCTGAAGTTGCATAGCTCCCTGTTGGACTTTTATTAATCATTTGGAAATTGAAGGAAGAACGACTACTGGTATCTTGTGTAATAAATGGAACATATACTTGTAATAGATTGGCCGCACTATTCAAAATAATAGGGAAGGTCGCATCATTGGCTTGACGGAGTGAAGAACCACAAGCCGTTTTTGCATTAGAAGCAAATTTAATCGTACTACCAGATACATAACCACAATCAGAGGCCAAGCGAACACTCACCAAATACTCATTATCTGGTTTTTCTGCATAGGGACGTAAACCATTGCTTTGTAATTGAGCATACAAAGCAGAAATATCCCATTGATATTGCGTAGCCGATAATTGGCTAGGTTCTATAAAAATCTCCTGTCCTTGATAATTAACCTTAGAATAGCCACTGACTAGCTCAATATTAGCCCCTGGAGGGAAGTTAATATCAAACAACATATCATAGGCAACACCAGGATCCCGATTAGATACAGAAATGGTATAGTCTACTGTTTCACACAAGTCGGAATAAACCACTTGCTTATCAACTACAGCCACTTGTAATTCAGGATATACTGGATCTAAGTAAAGCGTACTATTGAATGGAGTACAAGTAATGCCTGATGTAGAAGATGGATAGCCCTCGCATTCAAATCCCGCTGTAATATCAAAGGACTGGAGATTACAATTGTTATAACTAACGTAAAGTCTTAGCCTTACATTGTCTCCACCCTTACTTAATGCACCAATTTCCCAGAAATCAGAATTTTTAGCTAAATAATGACCATCTGTTACATTATA